>CAJBMJ010000414.1 GCA_903954045.1 uncultured beta proteobacterium
TCGTTGAGCTTGGCCGCCTCGAAGCACTCCTGGCGGGCAGCATCCTCTGGCAGGCAGTCGCATGGAACCTCGCCGCCACGGGTGGCTGAAAGTGCTTCTATCGCCTTCCAAAGTAAGGCGATCTGGTGATCCTGACCAGAGGCACTCTCTACCAAGCCGCGTAGCGCCTGGCTCACCGGATCGTCTTCCTGCGTGATCCCGTAAGCGGTGAACTTGCGATCCGCTGAGGTGACGTCTGCACTCATACCCTCTTTGCTGGGAATGATGCGCGCCGGAATACCAACCGCTGTGGCACCCGGAGGTACCGGTTTGATCACTACAGCATTGCTACCGATCTTGGCTCCATCCCCCACCTCAAATCCGCCCAGCACCTTGGCACCGGCACTGACTACCACATCTTTGCCAAGGGTGGGGTGCCGCTTGGCACCTTTGTAGAGGGATGTTCCGCCCAGAGTGACGCCCTGGTAAATGGTGCAGCCGTCACCAATCTCCGCCGTTTCACCGACCACAGTTCCCATGGCATGGTCAAAAAAAACGCGTTCACCAATTTTTGCACCGGGATGAATCTCGATGCCTGTCGCAAAACGTCCTAGGTGAGAAATGAAACGCCCCAACCACTTCAGACCGTGGTTCCAGCACCAGTGGGCCCTGCGATGCAGCACCAAAGCGTGCAAGCCCGGATAACAGGTCAATACCTCCCAGGTCGTGCGCGCTGCGGGGTCGCGGTCAAGAATGCACTGAATGTCGGAGCGAAGGCGTGAAAACATGGATTCGAGTCTATCCGTTCGTTGCCGGCCTTTCGACCGCCGATGGCATTTCCGCATGGGCCAGCGGAGCTTTCGAAATTTGCTGCAGTATCCCTTTTGCAATGCCACGCAGGATGTGGATTTCCTCCTGGGTAAGCTGCGACCGATTAAATAGCGCGTTCAAGCGTGGCATCAGCTTCTTGGGCGCGCCGGGGTCCAGAAAACCCAACGCAACCAGCGATTGCTCCAAATGCACCAACATACCAGACACTTGTGCTGCATCGGCTAGCCGTGGCCCCCACGCTCCACCGCTCCGCGGGTCGCTGCCCCCCGAGGGGGCTAATTCTCCTTGGGGCGGCCCGGCGGAGAATTGCTGGCTGAACCCGCCCAGCGCCAAGCGCCATTCATACGCTATGACCTGAATGGCTGCACCAATATTGAGCGAACCAAACTGCGGGTTGCTGGGAATGCTCAGGGCCACATGGCAGCGATAAACGTCTTCATTGCGCATGCCAAAGCGCTCCGAACCAAACAGAAATCCGACGCCGCCCTGCTGCCCACCGGGCTGAGAAATAGGAATCAAATCAGGCTCCAGCGCTTGCTGGTTATGCACAAACCGCTTCTCATTTAATAGCAAATCAAAATGCTCACGGGGTGCGCGCGTGGGGGGACCAAAGTCTCGCGGGGTCATGGCAGTAGCACACAGGTGTGTCATGCCGTCCAAGGCCTCATCCAGCGTGTCAACAATGCGGCATTTCTCCAGCACGTCCAGGGCGCCGCTCGCCCGCTGTATGGTTTCCTCACGGCGCAGCACGTTGGACCAACGGGGAGCGACCAGCACCAAATCGTCAAAGCCCATGGTTTTCATGGCACGCGCTGCAGCGCCAACGTTTCCTGCATGGCTGGTTTGGATCAGAATGAATCGGGTATGCACTTGCTATGGGCGTCCGGTAAAATAGGCCGATTGTCGCCGCCTGCATCGCCAGGCGGACCACGGTTCTTAGTCAGTTGGGAACAGATTTTCATTTCTGTTCCGTAAACCCAAACAACTTATGTCGCCCAATTTGCATCCCATGGTCAATGTGGCCATCAAAGCCGCCCGTGCCGCCGGTTCCATCATCAACCGAGCGGCGCTGGATATCGAGTCCGTCCGTGTGTCTCAAAAGAATGCCAACGATTTCGTGACCGAAGTCGACCATGCTGCAGAGCAGGCGATCATCGAAACCCTGTTGGCGGCTTATCCGGGACACGGCATTTGGGCCGAAGAGTCCGGCAAAGAACAAGGCGCCAAAGACTCCGAATTTGTATGGATCATTGATCCGCTCGATGGCACCACCAACTTCATCCACGGCTTGCCCGTCTATTGCGTCAGCATCGCACTGGCCGTACGCGGCAAAGTGGAACAGGCTGTGGTGTACGACCCCACCCGCAATGACCTATTCACTGCAACCAAGGGGCGTGGAGCCTATCTCAACGACCGCCGTATCCGTGTGTCCAAACGTACGGAACTCAAACAATCCCTGATTTCCACCGGCTTTCCATTCCGCCAGGGCGACAACTTCAACCAGTACCTGCGAATGATGGGTGATGTGATGCAACGCACCGCCGGTCTGCGCCGTCCAGGCGCTGCTGCACTTGATCTTGCCTATGTGGCAGCAGGCTATACCGACGGATTTTTTGAGTTCGGGCTGCAGCCCTGGGATGTGGCGGCAGGTTCCTTGTTGATCACCGAAGCGGGCGGACTGGTAGGCAACTTCACAGGAGAAGCCGATTTCCTGGACCAGCAAGAGTGCCTGGCCGGTAACCCTCGGGTGTACGGACAACTGGTGAGTTTGCTTGGGAAATACAGCAAGTTTGCAAGCGCTGGAGACAAAGCGGCCGTCCGGCAGGACAGCGCGCAGATCTAAAGCCAGAGCCGCCTTACCCGGCGGACTTGCCCGGCAATTTCAATTGCTCCACGGGCACCGGCCTGCCGAAGAGGTAGCCCTGGAAGGCCTTGCAGCCGCTTTGGAGCAGGAAATCGAACTGCCCCTGCGTTTCCACACCTTCCGCTACAACACCCAAATCCAGACTTTGCGCCAGGTTCAGAATCGTGCGTGCAATGGCTGCATCGTTCGGGTCCACCAGGACGTCGCGCACAAACGACTGGTCAATTTTTAGCTGGTCCAATGGCAGCCGTTTGAGATAGCTCAAAGAGGAATATCCGGTACCAAAATCGTCCAGAGCAAAACGCACACCCACCGATTGAAGCTCTTCCATTTTCCGAATGGCGTCATCCACATCACTGAGCAGCAAGCTCTCTGTGAGTTCGAGCTTAAGGCGCTGCGGCGCTGCACCGCTCACACGCAGAAGTTCTTTGACCTGGGATGTGAATTCCGGCTGCCTGAACTGGCGTGCACTGACATTAACGGCGATGGTCAAGTCACTTGTGCAGGGGTCGCGCGCCCAGTTTGCCAGCTGCACGCAGGCCTTGTTCATGACCCACTGGCCCAACTGCAGTATCAGCCCCGTCTGCTCCGCAACCGGGATAAATTCGGCAGGCGACACCTGCCCACGCACCGGATGCTTCCAACGCAAAAGTGCCTCGACACCGGAAGTTACTTCGTTTTCGTCCACCACCGGCTGGTAATACAAAACGAATTCGTCACGCTGCAGACTTTCGCGGATATCCACTTCCAGTGCGGCACGGGCGGTAGCGGCCGCCTGCATTTCCGGGTCATAAAACCGCAAGGTGTTGCGCCCTGCCGCCTTAGCCTGGTACATGGCCAAATCGGCCCTCTTGAGCAGCTCTTCAAGACTGTGAAGGTGCTGAAAGAACAGCGTAACGCCAATGCTGGGGGAGCTGTGGTGCCGCTGTCCGTCGAGTGCATATTCCTGGTTCAGGGCGGCCAACACCTTGCGGCCTACGAGTTCGGCTTGGGCTCCGGCCTCTTCCGGGCCCTCGCCAATATCCTCGAGCATCACCACAAATTCGTCACCGCCAAGCCTGGCCACGGTGTCAGTACTGCGCACACACTGCGCCAGCCGCTCGGCCACCTGCTTGAGCAACTCATCGCCCATGTGGTGTCCGGACGTATCGTTGAGCACCTTGAAGTTGTCCAGATCGATGAACAGCAGGGCACCGTGGGTGATGCGTCGTGAGCTGAACTCCAGGGCCTGGTGCAGACGATCAATCAATAGTCTGCGATTGGGAAGTCCGGTCAGAGCATCATAAAACGCCAGACGTTCAATGTCGGCCTCGGCACGCTTGCGGTCGCTGATGTCCGTCCCGGTGCCCCGGTACCCCTTGAACACGCCGTTGGAATCAAAAATGGGCGCGCCACTGATACTGACCCACATAAATGACCCATCACTGCGCAGGCGCTGCATTTCAAAGCCGCGAAATGGCAAATGCGCTTCAACTTGCGCCTTGTGCGCAGCCCAGCCCTGCTCGGACACCCCCTGCGCACCGGAATCCCAACGGGTTTTTCCAATGTAGTTGTCGGGTGGCAGGGCGTTGGAGTTTTCCAGATTGCCGTCAACCCGCAGAAAACGGAACTGGGCATCCTGCTCCCAATACCAGTCCGAGGAGAGTTCGGTCAAATCCCTGAACCTGGCTTCACTCTCCTGCAGGCGCAACAGCGCCTCCTTTTGCAGGGTGATGTCGGTAACCGAACCACACCACAACACCGAACCGTCGCTCTGTGCTTGAGGCACCGCATTCACCAGTAACCAGCGCTGTGCAATGCCTGCAATGTCGGTGCGCATTTCGCACTGCCAGGGAGAAAGCGTTCGCGTACCTTCGGCAGCAATTTTCTGCAGGCGGGCCCTGTCACTTCGCTCAATGCGGGAAAAAAATTCCATGGAATCAGCAATCATGGCCTGCCGGTTCACATTCATCAGGGCCTCCGCCCCTTCACTGATGAACAGAAACTGCATTCGGCCATCGGGCCACATCTGGAACTCATAGACCATACCAGGCGCGCGACTGGTAATGCGCTGAATAAACTCAAGCTGCCTGCTGACAGCCTCAAGAGCGGCCCTCTCGGCCGTAATTTCCTGCACGATGCCGAAATTTGCTTTCTCCAGGCCATGCTCCAGCTGGCGGTACATGCGGGTGCGAAACCAGATCAGGCTTCCGTCAGGCGCCTTCCATCGGCACTCAATGGTGCGGCCGTCCATGGCCAGCAATGCCTCTATGAAAATTGCGCGGTCTTCATCAGGGATGCCCTTGATATGTTCACCCAGAGGCACCTCTGCCGTGTCGCCACAGCAAAAAATGTCTGCATATCCGGGAGAGATATGAACCACCTGTTCGCCAGGAAAGGTAAGCCAGTGCCCCACCTTGGCTACCGACTCGGTCGAGGCATGCAGTTTGAGCTGGCGGTTCAGTTTCTCGTTGGTTTCTTCGAGAACCCGCTCGCCTGCCCGCAGGGCTTCCTGGGCCATGCGCTCTGCAGTGACGTCGCGCAAATACAACAAAACATAAGATTCACCCGCAACCTCAACAACAGCGGCATTCATACGGACCAGGCGGGGTAGCCCTTCATGCGTGAGCAGGGTCACATCCTCATCGGTCACCCGCACACCGGCTTGCAGCCCGCCCAGCACGGATTCCCGCGCCGCCTGACTTTCCCAATGACCGATCTCTACCGCTGTCTTGCCGAGAATGTCCTGCCGCTGAAAGCCAAACAGGCCGATCCATTCACGGTTCACCTCCACAAGCACGTCATCACTCAAGCGCGTGAGGGCAATGGCTTCGGAACTCTGGTTGAAGATCGCCTTGAAGAGCGTCTCGGAAAGCGGATCGCAACAAGCCCCCTGGCCACCCAAAGGGGATGCCGAAGCCTGATCCATGGACACTTGAGCGCTTGTTTTCACCTTGTATTGCTTTTCTATGCCTGCCTGATGCACCAATCATAGGCCTTTCCCGCCCCATCTCGCCCTTTGTCCCAGTTGCCCGAATGCATTCATCTGGCCGGTTTTGAACTACTCAGGCTCGAATATTGCTTAAGCCAACAGCATTCCATGGCTATTTTGAATTGCATGGCCAAGTAGACACACGTCTGAGGAACAAGATATGACTCTTCAAGAAACAGCAAGCCGCATTTTTCCAGGCAGGTTCCTGTCGGACGAGCACCTGGATGACGGATTCCTGGAGGTTCAGGGCTTGCCCCGTAGCGCTACATTGCAAAACTGCGAAGTGCTCGCCAGCGGGCAATTTCAATACCGGGCAGGCGAGATGTACCGCAGCTCCTACCTCGTCAGGGCCGACCAGCTTGTTTTGCTGGTCCGCATGATTCCGGCGTCCTTTGACCGCATGAGTGCACAGATTTCCCTTACCCAATAAGCGCTGCGTCAATCCACGCTTCGTCCCAAACCGGCTTCTTCGTGGGTCTCTCCGTCCCGAATATGGTAGATCCGCTTGAAGGTGGGAATGATCTTTTCGTCATGGGTCACCACAATGATGGCGGTTTGTGCCTGCTGCGCCATGCGGTTGAGAATGCGCATAACCGAGAGGGCACGTTCGCTGTCCAACGGGGCTGTCGGCTCATCGGCCAGTATCACGGGCGGGCGATTGGCCAGCGCACGCGCAATGGAAACCCGCTGCTGCTCACCGCCCGAAAGCTGCGATGGCTGTGCCTGCGCCCGGTGGGCCACGTCCAGAGCGGCCAGTAGCTCATTGGCGCGGGCGCGCGCCAGCGCGTTGGGCACACCGGCGAGCATGGGCAGCAGAGCCACGTTATCTGTCACGTTCAGGAACGGGATCAGATAGGGGGCCTGAAACACAAAGCCAATGCGATCACGCCGCAGGGAACGCAGGTCTTTTACCTTCCATGCATCTTCATAAATCAGCTCATCACCCAGCAACATGCGACCGGAAGTGGGCTCGATGATGGCGCCCAGACACTTCAACAACGTGCTTTTTCCTGATCCGGAAGGGCCCACCAGGCCGACCACCTCGCCAGGGCTCACCTGCATATTGACCCGTTTGAGTGCCTCCACGGCGGTGTCGCCCTGCCCATACACCTTGCGTAAATTCTGGATCTGGATGCCGCCCGCCAAAACGGCTTGTTCCTGGAGCGCCATCATCCTATGGCCTCCGCAGGGTCAACTCGCAGCGCGGCACGGATAGCAAGCGTGCTGGCCGCGGCACAGATCACGATCGTGACGACCAGACCCGTGATGGCATCCTGATTGAGCAACAACACATACTTGGGAAAAACGGGGGCCCAGATCGTGGCTGCTACCTTGCCGACAAAAAAGCCGATCAGCCCCAACCCCAGTGCCTGCTGAAGGATCATGGAAGCTATGGTCAGGTTGCGCGTTCCAATCAGCTTGAGCACAGCGATCTCCCGAATCTTGCCCAGTGTCATGGTATAGATGATGAAGGCCACAATGGCGGCACTCACAATCGACAAAATCACTAGAAACATGAAGATCTGCCTGGCTGCATTGGCAATGAGTTTGAATACAAGAATCTCTTCCATGCCACTTCGGGTAAAGACCTGCAAATGTTTCCAGCGCTGAATAGGCTCTGCAACCGCCTGCGCATCGCTACCCGGTGCAATTTGCACCAGCACGGCATTGACATTGCGGCTGCTGTTTTGCAAAGCCTGCACCGCATCCAGTAAGCCCGGCACCGCAGGCCGGTTAAATGCGGGGTTAGCGGCAGTGCGCGCCCGGTCATTCAAAATAGCGTCGTTGTCTTTCAGGAACTGTGCTTCCTGTGCGTCCTTCAATGCAATGAAAACCATGGGGTCTCCGCCCGAAGAAACCATCCTTTGGGTCAAGCCCACCACGGTGTACTCATGGCGACGAATACGGATGCGCTCACCCAGCGCGAATCCGGTTTTTATATCGGCAACAGCTTCATAGTGGGAGCGGGTGATATGTCGTCCAGCCAGCAAATAAGCAGGCTCCCCCGGTTGTCCACTTTCCACACCCACCACCATGGCGCGGGTATCAAGACCATCTTCGCCCTTGACCTGCATGGTGAAATAAGTCACGTTGGCCGCTGCCGCGACCCCTGGCATACCCTTCACGCTGCGAACCACGTCATCACGCAAGCTGGAGGATTCTGCATACGGACCTTGCGTGTCTTTTTGGACCACCCAGAGGTCCGCCCCACTGTTGTTGAGCAGCACATGTGCGTCATCCACCATACCGCGATACACCCCGGCCATGGTCAATGTCACGCCAATCAACAACCCCAGACCCAAGCCGGTCAGCACAAACTTGCCCCAGCTGTGCGCAATGTCTCGCCCGGCCAGGCTGATCATGGTTTGCCCACTCCTGCGCGGGCTCCTGTCAAGGACTCCACGACCCTGATCCGGCTGCTGGAAGTCAAGGCCTTCTGGCTGTAAACCACAATGGAATCCCCAGCACTCAATCCTTCAAGCACCTGAACTTTGCCATCCAGACTGGACGCACCCAGTCGAACAGGCGTGAGCTCGATCTTGCCATTGGCCAGGCGCCAAACACTCGTTTGTCCCTGTGAGCGCTGGATGCTGGCATTCGAAATCACAAGCGTCTTCTCCGTTGCGGGCAATGCCAGCACCACTTCGGCCAGCTCTCCAATAGAGGCCACCGAACCCTCGGACCCCGAAGGTGTGTCAAACGTTACTTGTGCCACCCGTTCTTCTGTGACGCTATCGGCCACCGGCTCCACACGCGCAACCAGCCCCTTGAGCGTCAACCCGGGCTGTGAGCGAAGCACGATCTGGGCAGCCAGCCCAGCTGCCAACCCGGCGGAGCGCCCCTGATCAACCCGCATCCGGATCCAAAGACTACTCGGATCCACCAGGCGCAATACGGCCTGTCCGGCCAGCACCGTGCTGCCTGCCTCGGCATCCCGGCTGATCACCATGCCCTTGGCAGGCGCCAGCAGTCGCAAATTGCCACGCTGTTGCGTGAGAGCGGTTCGCTCAGATTTGAGGCGTTGCAGTTCTTGCCCAGCACCAGCATGGTTGGCCACAGCCGACTGGTGCTGCGCTTCGGCCGAGGCCTGTTCCTGCAAACGGGACTCCAGCGCTCCCGCACTGATGAAATTCTGGGCAGCCAGATCCTGATTGCGTTTGGCATTGATAGCTGCCAGAGCACGGCGGGCCGCCGCATCATCCACGGCTGCCTGAGAAGCAGAGCGCAAACTGTCAGCGCGTGCGATGGATGCATCCAGTGCCTTCACCCTCTCATCCATATCAACCGAATCCATTTCAGCCAACACGTCGCCAGCGTTCACCATTTGCCCTACATCGGCGCGCACACTCAATACACGGCCCGCAGCCGTAGGGCCCACCATCCAGCCACGCCTTGCCTCGACCGCACCTATTCCGAAGATGGAGGGCTGAACCTGCCCTTCGCCAACGCGGCTGACAGTGACCTCTGTGGCCGCAAGTGGGCCCGACTTTTGGGCTACAAAAACGATCGCAGCTACAGCAGCCACCACCATAGCGGCAATGCCAAGACGACGCATCAACAGCGGCTTGTTCATGGATGTTCTTTCAAAGTAATCCCACGTAAAAACAGGGCAAATACACCAGGAGCCTGAAAGGCAATCGCCTGTGGATTGCCGCTCAGCATGGCCTGCATGACCAAGCCCTGAACCGCCCCCAAAAACATGACTGCAGCCGATGGCAGATGGGTGCCATGGGCCAAAGCTCCTTGCTGATCTGCAAGCTTGAGCAGCGAAAGCACCAGATCACGGTACTGCGCCATCAATTGACACACAGAGGTTTTTAGCGCGGTCTCCTGGCCATGTTGCAGTTCCTGAAACACGAGCCTTGGCACGCCGGGGTAGCCCGCCACGAACGCTACATGTGCCTGAAAAACATGTTGTAGTGCCTCCAGGGGGTGCATCAGACCCTTGCCACCCTCCCCGACTTGCGCCGCATCGTGGAGACGTCCCATCAGTTCAGCCGTAGCCCAGTCCAAAACGGCCAGCCAGATAGCCTCTTTGCTTTTGAAATGTTTGAAAACGGCGCCTTGCGTCAGGCCCACCGCTCGGGCCAGGTCCGCGGTGGTGATATCCGCCGGTGCCCGATGGGCCGCCAGATGCACAGCGGCTTCCACCAGGGCCAGTTGCCTCACCTCGGTGGCTAGTTTGGGTCGTTTAGAGAGAGTTGTCACGCTGCAAAGTAATTGATCAATTACTTTTGATTGTAGCCCCCTTCGAATGCGACCGATGCCATTGCCTGCCCAGCGCAAAACTCGTTGGTTATCCCAATGTCGGACAATGGAGCCATTGCGTCAATGGAACAGCAGGTAAGCAGTTGAATTCGTCAGAGAAAACCCCCGCCGCCAGCATGGATGCCGCACTGGCGTCGCACACGCCAATGATGGCCCAATATTGATTTTTTTTGCCATTTCTCCAATGAAGACAATCTTTAAATTGTCGTTTTTAGCTACGTCTTAGCTACACTTCCAATCGGCTACTTGGGGGTTCTCGCGGGAACTTAACAAAGTGGTGTGTAGGTAATAAATTTGGTCCTGTTCACTAAACGAAAGGATCAAAAATGAACACAACTTACAGGGCCAACTCTCAGGCCATCAACCTTCTTCCACCCATGACTTGGGATGGATATGAACCAGAAAAACTGGCGAATCTGAGCCATGAACAGGCATGGCAAATCGTTCGTGAGTTTCCAGCGTGCGTCGGGGCAATTCCGAACGCTATCGCCGATATGCAGGCCTATCCGCTTCTACGCCAATTTATCGGCGCGTCCATTCAGTTGAATAAGTCGCGTCGCACTGCAATGTTGGGGGCATAACATGAGCAAAAAGAAAGCAACTCCAAAACCTATGAACTTTGCTCGGGCTGTAACCCTACTTGCAGACCGCCAGTACGACGAACTAAAAGCTGCTCCCAAAGATGTAATTGAGCGCCTTGTAAACAAGTACCCTCAACTTGCCATCAAAATTCCGAATACAACAGCAGCAATGCAAATCAATGCAGCGAGACTACACGGTTGCGTTCTCTTCGAAACCGAGACGCATGACCTGAAATTCGATGCGGAATTTGTATTTCCAGGCTTCACTGTATGGAAGCATCACTGTGCCAATGCTTTTATGGAATACGAAGACCTAGGTTTGGATTTGAAAGCATTGGTTATGGTCGAATTCGCGAGTGAGTGGAAGCGCTTCGCTGACTTATCTGCCTACGGCAATGAAATTGATGCCGGAACTCGCGAGCTGCTGAGGACATCAGAATATGACAAAGTGAAGACGCTGATTGACGAATGGCTAATCATCAAAAAGAATGGTGCGCCGGAGTCCTTACCTCTTCCTGCTGACATTTTGGAGGTTGTGTAGCATGAATACGCAAGCAACCATTAACAATCGTCTAGCATGAACATTCGTGCTAAACGAAATCAAAAGTGTGAGTTGAGCTTAAAGGAGGCCTTTCAGCACGTACACAATCGCACTTTCCATACTCTGCATGCTCCACCGCCAGAAATTATGTGGAACATCATCAAGGAAGTTCCTGTCGCAGTCATTGTCATGCCACAGGCAACACGAGATATGCAACTCTATGCCCTGCGAAGATGTGGACGAGTTTTAGCTGGCGATGCCGATTGGAAATTCAACGTAGAGCGACGATTCCCAGGAAGTTGCGCATGGATTGAGCGTTATCGACA
>CAJBMJ010000415.1 GCA_903954045.1 uncultured beta proteobacterium
AAGCCACCATCGCCTTGCAGCCACGGGCATTCGGACCTCTACAACGAGATTGGAGCCGCACTGGGGTATTGGAGTCAGCGCAGACAACGTGCTGACTCTGTGTTTCTCCAATGGCGAGCCCGATGCATTGGTTCATGCAGGAACACTTTTATGAAAAACCTAGGAACGGTTTTATGCAAATAGACGACGTACGGTCATTTGCCTAAAAGGCTACCTGAGCGATGTGCGCAAGTCTTTGCTTTACTTGAATTTCTTAAAAACCAGGCTATTAATTAGGCTAAATCTTTTAGCCTAAAAGACTTCTTGAGGTGCCGATTGGCCCAACAGGTCACCTCAGAGTAACGATTTTAAAGGGCACGGTCAAACAACAGAGCGCCCATCTGACCATGGAAAACAACGTACTGATTGGCAGAGTACTTTCCGGGATCACTGATCAGGAAGGTTTTTCTGTCGACAGCTGGCCAAGCGTTGATGAAGGCGCACTCAGTGCCGAGGACCTTGCACATTATCAAAGGCACAAACGTGCCATTCTTCTGTACCTCAGCGGGGCATCGTACGCGACGCTTTATGAGAAGACCGGGTTCAAAGCGCGCTATATCAATCACACCATCCGCAATCGGTGCGTATTTCCGCATCCGGACGGCCGAGTTCATGGTTGGAGGGCGTTAATACCGGGGCTTCACATTAGCGGCTACACCAGAAAGAAGCGCGTCAAAGCAGATTCAAATGGACTTGGAACGGCCGGCGCGCTGGGTAACTTGCTTCTCCAGGAGCCTGATTTCACAATTCGCCTGCACAAGCTGATCTTGAAGACCTGCGCGAATACCGAACTAGGGCAATTGCGCCAACCCCGCCATGCGCTGTGGGCTTGGTTTTTGAAAGAGCTTCGAGGGCTGGGCTATGAAGTCCGAAATGAATGGCCTTTCACGGTCAAGAATTTGGGCTACACAGCGCTTATCCGATATTGCCAAAAAGTCTTGAGCGCCAATCCGGTTAAGGCAGCTCGAATTGTCGGGGGTCCTCAGTTCGAGCGGAAGATGGTCTCTGGGGACGGCATACACCGCCCAGTGCAGAACCCGTATGAACGGATCGAGATGGATGCCCACAAGCTCGATGGTCGATTTGTGGTCATGATTCCCCAGCTCGATGGCGGCTGGAGCCCGCGTCTCATCCATCGGCTCTGGGTCATCGTGCTACTTGACGTCGTGTCTCGGGCGGTAATTGGCTACCACCTGAGCCTACGCATCGAGGTCAACAAAGAAGACGTCATAGCGGCTATCAAAAACGCCCTGCTCCGCTGGACGCGCAAAGAACTGAGCTTTGGCGAGCAAGCTTACTTTGGCGATGCTGCTCTACCCAGTGGCCACGATGCGCGCTATGTCGGACTATGCTGGAGCGAAACCAGCGTCGACGGGGCCCTGGCCGAGACTTGTAAAACGGTCAAGGACAAATTGCGTGACGTGGTGGGCTCTACGCTCATGGATCCCAGCGTGGGATTTGCCCAGCGCAGAAGCAAGGATGATCGGCCGTTCATCGAGTCATTTTTCAAAACACTGGGCGCTCGCGGCTTGCACCGGATATCCAACACCACCGGGGGTAAGGTCCAGGACAAAGGCGGGCGTGACCCCGGTAAAGTTGCCGTCATCAGCGAATTCCAATGGGAATACGCGGCCGAGCTGCTGGACACCCTGATCGCCAATTACAA
>CAJBMJ010000416.1 GCA_903954045.1 uncultured beta proteobacterium
GAAACCGCCAAGTGGACCATCGTGCCCGACAACAAGGCAGGCGCAGGAGGCACCATTGGCATTACGGAAGCCACCAAGGCGGCCCCTACCGGCTACGACATGGTGATGGGCCAGAAGGACAACCTGGTAGTGGGCCCCTGGCTTTACGGCAACCTGCCCTGGGATCCGACCAAAGACCTGGTCGCCGTGGCCCACATAGCCTATACCCCCGTGGTGATCGCCACGGCAGCCAACTCACGGTTCAAGACCCTGGCCGATGTGGTCAACGCAGCCAAAGCGGCGCCCGACACCGTTACCTATGGCTCACCCGGAAACGGTACCACCATTCACCTCGCGGGTCACCTGTTCGAGAAGGCTGCCAACGTCAACATCCGCCACATTCCCTACAAAGGCTCCAACCCTGCTCTGATGGACGCGCTGGCGGGTAACGTGGACTTGCTGGTGTCTTCAGTGCCTTCTGCCATTGCCCAGCTCAAGGCGGGCAAACTGCGAGCACTGGCGGTGACATCAGCCGCCCGCAGCAGTTCACTGCCAGACGTACCGACCGTGGCAGAGTCTGGCTACAAGGACTTTGACGTGGCCACCTGGTATGGCCTGTTCATGCCCGCCAACACACCCGAAGCCATCGTGACCACCATGAACACCAAGGTCAACGAACTGCTGGCCACCCCCGAGATGAAAGCAGCCATCCAGGCCCAGGGCGCAGAACCCCAGGCCATGAAACCGGAGGCTTTTGCCAACTTGCTCAAGACCGACTACGCGAAGTGGAAGGGCATTGTGCAGGGCTCCGGCGCCAAGATCGAATAAGGTGCGCACCTACACGCTCAGCGACTTTGATTTCGCACTGCCCGAAGCGCTGATCGCACAGCATCCGGCACCCGAGCGCAGCGCTTCGCGTCTGCTCGACGGCGCGGGGAATGCTTCGGTGGACCGGATCTTTCGGGACCTGCCCTCTTTGTTGAGGGCGGGCGATCTGCTCGTTTTCAACGACACCAAGGTGATCAACGCCCGCCTGTTCGGCGAAAAGGCCACCGGTGGCAAGGTGGAGTTGTTGGTGGAACGTGTGCTGGGCGGCAACCAGGTGGCAGCGCATATGCGGGTGAGCAAAAAACCCGAGGTCGGTGCCACCCTCAGGCTCGTATGCGCCAGCGGCAAGGAAGATGGACTGAGCGCCACCATGCTGGGGCGCTGGCCCAACGCCGATGGGCCGCTGTTTCGTTTTGTTCTGAGCAACGATGCGGGTGATGACCCTTTTACGCTGATGGAGCGCCATGGCCATGTACCTCTGCCGCCTTACATCACCCACACCGATTCCGCTGAAGACGCGCTGCGCTACCAGACTGTATTTGCCAAAAATCCGGGCGCAGTGGCGGCTCCGACCGCCGCACTGCATTTTGATGAAACCTTGCTGGCCCAAATCGACGCCATGGGCGTGGAGCGCGCCCACGTCACCCTGCATGTGGGCGCGGGCACCTTCCAGCCGGTCAAGACCGAAAACCTGTCTGAGCATCAGATGCACAGCGAGTGGTACAACGTGCCACAGGCCACACAAGACGCCATCGCTGCCTGCAAGGCCCGCGGCGGCCGTGTGGTGGCGGTGGGCACCACCACCGTTCGCACACTGGAGAGCTGGGCACGAACCGGTCAGGCCAGTGGAGACACCACCATCTTCATCACCCCAGGCTTTGAATTCAAGGTGGTGCGACTGCTGGTGACCAACTTTCACCTGCCCAAATCGAGCCTGATGATGCTGGTGAGTGCCTTTGCGGGGTACGAGCACATCATGACCTTGTACCGCGAAGCCATTGAGCGGGAGTACCGCTTCTTCAGCTATGGTGATGCCATGCTGCTGGTTTTGGGGAAAATTGGTTAAGCTGTCACCATGACCAGTTTTAAGAGACGTACCGCACTGCGGATCGCCATAGTCAGCCTGCTGCTGGCCGCACTGGCGAGCCCGCTGGCATGGTTTATTGCGCGGGAAAGCGCAGAAGAAAGCGTGGTGTCACTCGCCAATGAAGAGTCCGGGCGCTTGTTGCATCGCTTCGATGCGATCAACCTGAGTGGTTCCGACGCAGAGCAGCATGCCAAAGAAGCGGCGTATGCCATTGCAGGCGGCCTGTTTGACATCGCTGAAATTTACGACGCAAAAGGCCGCAAGCTGGCGGAGTCCATGACGCCGGAAGGTGAAGCAGTGGAACCTCTGCTGACGGCCCACGGAGTGCCTAATTACAGAGAAGCCTTTTACGAAAGCCAGCATCCCAGGGAAGACACCTGGCTGCTGCGGGTGTTTGTGCCCTTGCGCAATTCAACCAATGCCGCTGGGTCACCCATCACCGGGTACTTTGAAGGCGTACGCGTCGTACCGCAATGGCAGCGCGACCAGATCTTCCAGTCCTCATTGGCCGCTGCGCTCATGGTGTGTCTGGCCTCGCTGGTCTGTGGCGCAGTGCTCTACCCGGTAGTGGTGAACCTGTCTGCCGAAAACATCCGCAAGGCCCGCGAAGTGCTGGACTCGCACATTGCCATGATGGAAGCCCTGGGCCGCGCCATCGCCAAGCGCGATTCCGACACCGGCGCGCACAACTACCGCGTGGCCTGGCTGGCCGCACGCATTGGCGAGGCCATGGGCCTCAAGGGAGACTCCATGCAGGAGCTCATCGTTGGCAGCTTTCTCCACGACGTGGGAAAGATCGGCATACCGGATGCCATTTTGCTCAAACCCGGCAAGCTCGACGATGCCGAGATGACCACCATGCGCACCCATGTTTCCCAAGGCGAGAGCATTGTGGACGGCATCGGCTGGCTCGATGGTGCCAACGCGGTGGTGGCCGCGCACCACGAGAAATGGAACGGCAGCGGGTATCCGCGCCAATTGAAAGGCGACGACATTCCGCTGGCCGCACGCATTTTTGCGGTGGCCGATGTGTTCGATGCCCTGTGCTCCAAGCGCCCCTACAAGGAACCCATGGGATTTGATGCTGCCATGGCTATTTTGCGCAAAGACACGCAAAGCCATTTCGACCCGAAGGTGATGGCGGCCTTCGAGCCCATCGCAAGGTCCTTGTTTGACCGATTGGCCAACACCTCGGAAGACGAAGCCCGCACACTCATGGAAGAGCGTGTGCGCGAACACTTTTTTGCAGGCACCTAGCTCCTAGAATCGGGGCCATGCTCCAATTCGACCTGCTTGCCACCGACCCCTCCAGCCATGCCCGCCGCGGCACGCTGACCCTCAACCACGGCGTGGTGCAAACGCCCATCTTCATGCCGGTGGGCACCTACGGCACGGTCAAAGGAGTGATGCCGCGCAGCCTGCATGACATGGGTGCGCAAATCATTCTGGGTAACACCTTCCACCTGTGGATGCGCCCTGGCACCGAGGTGATGCAAAGCTTTGGCGGCTTGCACCAGTTTGAAAAATGGGACAAGCCCATTCTTACCGATTCGGGTGGCTTTCAGGTCTGGAGCCTGGGTGCCATGCGCAAGATCACCGAGCAGGGGGTGCATTTCTCTTCGCCCGTCAACGGCGACAAGCTGTTCATGTCGCCCGAAGTGAGCATGCAAATCCAGACCACGCTGAACTCCGACATCGTGATGCAACTCGACGAATGCACGCCCTACTGGCAGGGCGATAAGTCCGCCGGGCACATCACCACCGAACGCGAGGCGCGCACCTCCATGGAGATGAGCCTGCGCTGGGCCAAGCGTTCGCAGGACGAATTTGCCCGCCTGAACAACCCCAACGCGCTGTTTGGCATTGTGCAGGGCGGCATGTTTGAGAGCCTGCGCGAAGAGTCGCTTGCGGCCCTGGTGGCCATGGATTTCCCTGGCTACGCCGTAGGCGGCGTGAGCGTGGGCGAGCCCAAAGACGAGATGCTGCGCATCATGGCGCACACGCCGCATTTGTTGCCCGCGCACAAACCACGCTACCTGATGGGCGTGGGAACACCCGAAGATCTGGTGCAAGGCGTGGCAGACGGCGTAGACATGTTTGACTGCGTTATGCCTACCCGCAACGCGCGCAATGGAACGATATTTACCCGCTACGGCGACCTCAAACTGCGCAATGCCCGCCACAAGACTGACCACCAGCCCATTGACACCACCTGCACCTGCTATGCCTGCGCCGGAACTTCAGGCGTGAGCTGGGACCAGGGCGGGCGCGAAGGATTCTCTAGAGCTTACCTTCACCACCTGGACCGTTGCGGTGAAATGCTCGGGCCCATGCTGGCTACCGTGCACAACCTGCACTATTACCTCAACCTGATGAGCGAGGTGCGTGCCTCGCTGGAGACGGGCAAGTTCGCTGAATTTCGATCTCACTTCAAAGAGGATCGGTCACGCGGTGTGTGATGGGCAAGGCCACGACTTCGGTGGCGTATTGCAGGGGTTACTGTCGCTTAAGGTGAGGTCCAATAATCAGCTTCGTCTACTACATGCAAGCAAACTGCTTTGCACAATTTGACAATCTTTTTGTCGGCTATGCAGTAATAGATTTGAGTGCCTTCGCGCCGCTTGCTTAAAACTCCTGCTCGGTACAGCATCCGGAGATGCTGGGACATATTCGGTTGAGTGGTTTCGATTTTTTCCAGCAATTCACCCACGCATTTTTCGCCATCGCATAAAGCGTTGATCACGCGCAATCGCATGGGGGCTGACATGATGCCAAAGAGTTCGGCAGCACGGTCAAACATTTCCGCTGAGTTACTCTGCGACGCAGAGGAACGAGTACGTTTCATAAGCAACTATCGGAATATTCCAAGTTCAAAAACCAATCTACCAAACACCCCGATCAGGCCACGAACACCCTGGCCTTGCGCGGGGTCAGCATCAGGGTTTCACCTTCCTTGAAGCCTTTGTCGCGAAACTCGTTGGCGCCAAGGTGTGCTTCGATGATTTCTCCGTTGCCCGCAGTAGAGTCTAACGGAAGCAACTCCAGACGGGCGGTGGGCCCCACCACAATAGCGCGCACCAGTTTGGCGGGAATGCCACGCTGCTGCTGGTAGCCGTCCACACTGCTCTCTTCGCCCGCTACATAGCGGCGAACCTCAAGGTCATGGGGCCTCACATACGCAAAAGCTTTTTTGTCCTGCGTGGTTCCCAGTTCAGGTGTTTCCAGACGCACCCCATGGTGGTCTTCACCAATAAGCATTTCACCCTCATGGGCGCGCCCATGGAACAAGTTCACGTCACCCAGAAAACCGTACACAAAAGGACTGGCCGGGTGGTCCCACACCTGTTGTGGAGTGCCGATCTGCTCGACCTTGCCAGTGTTCATCAGCACCACTCGGTCCGCCACTTCCAGCGCTTCTTCCTGGTCGTGGGTCACAAAGATGCTGGTGACATGCAAGTCGTCATGCAAACGTCGCAGCCAGCGGCGCAACTCCTTGCGTACCTTGGCGTCCAGCGCGCCAAAGGGCTCGTCAAGCAGCAGCACTTTGGGCTCCACGGCCAGAGCGCGAGCCAGGGCGATGCGTTGGCGCTGACCACCGGAGAGCTGCGCCGGAAAACGATCCGAGAGCCAATCCAGCTGAACCAGGCCCAGCAGTTCGTGCACTTTTCTCTTGATCACGTCTTCCGAGGGGCGCGTTGCGCGGGGCTTCATGCGTAAGCCAAAAGCCACGTTGTCAAA
>CAJBMJ010000417.1 GCA_903954045.1 uncultured beta proteobacterium
GCATGGGCGTGCCGGTGAGTCCGCGCAACATATTCCCCAGCAACATCCAGGGCATGCCCACCTGGTATGAAGCAAGGGTATGCGAAAAGGGTTACCACGGACGTCGCGGTGGTGTCGACATGATGGTCGCCATGAACCCGCAAACCTGGGACACCGACATTGCTGAAATTGAGTCCGGCGGCTACCTCTTCTACGATAGCTCGCGTCCTCTGCCACCGAACAAGTTTCGCGACGATGTACATACACTCGCCGTACCGTTGACCGAGATCGCCAACGCCGCCTACACGGATCCCAGGCAGCGCACCCTGTTCAAGAACATCATCTACGTTGGGGCCCTGTCCCTATTGCTCGATGTTGATGCCGATGTATTCGAGATGCTGTTTGCCGAGCAGTACAAGGGCAAGGAGCGCCTGCTGGAGTCAAACGTCAAGGCACTCCACCTGGGACGTGACTATGTGAAGCAACACATTGCTTATCCGTTGGGCTTGCGGGTGCGCAGGTCTGACAAGGTTGGCGACCAGATCTTTACCGATGGCAACAGCGCAGCGGCGCTGGGTTGCGTGTATGGCGGCGCCACTGTGGCAGCGTGGTACCCGATCACACCATCGTCCTCTGTGCCGGAGGCCTTTCAAAAATATTGCGACAAATTCCGTGTGGACGAGGCGACGGGCCAGCACAACTACGCCATCGTACAGGCGGAGGACGAGTTGGCCTCGATTGGTATGGTGGTGGGAGCGGGTTGGAATGGCGCTCGTGCATTTACCGCAACGTCGGGCCCTGGCGTTTCCTTGATGACCGAGTTCATTGGCTTGGCCTATTTTGCCGAAATACCGGTCACCATCATCAACGTGCAGCGTGGCGGGCCTTCTACGGGTATGCCGACGCGCACGCAACAGGCCGACTTGCTGTCGTGTGCCTATGCGTCTCACGGTGACACCAAACACGTTTTACTGTTTCCCCAAGATCCGTACGAGTGTTTTACCCACTCGGCTGCGGCACTCGATCTCGCTGACCGACTGCAAACTCCGATCTTCGTGATGACTGATCTGGACATTGGCATGAATCAGCGTCTGTGCAAGCCCTTCGCTTGGGACGAGTCAAAACCCTATGACATTGGCAAGGTCATGACCGCCGCGGAACTGGAGGCGGGCAAGGATTTTGGTCGTTACAAAGATGTTGATGGCGATGGCATCCCCTGGCGCACGTTGCCCGGTACACACCCCTCCAAAGGTGCTTTCTTCACCCGGGGAACGACCCGCAACCCCTATGCCATGTATTCCGAGCGCGGGCCAGACTACATCTACAACATGGAGCGCCTGATCCGCAAGTTCAAGACCGCTGCAGACCTGGTTCCGCAGCCGATTTTCCGTAATGCGCCGGGCAAGACTTCGTTTGGCGTGATCTATTTTGGCTCCACCAGCCCCGCCATGCGCGAGGCGCTCGATGTGCTCGAAGCTGATGGCGTGCATGTGGATGCGATGCGGCTGCAAGCGTTCCCGTTCCCGGCATCGGTTGATAAATTCATTGCCGAGCACGAAAAAGTGTTTGTGGTTGAGCAAAACCGCGACGCGCAATTGCGTTCCATGCTGATCAATGAGCTTGATGTGGACCCAGCCCGCCTGGTACGGGTACTTCACTATGATGGAACACCGATCACTGCTCGTTTTATTGTTGACGCCATTCGCAAGAGTGTGCAA
>CAJBMJ010000418.1 GCA_903954045.1 uncultured beta proteobacterium
TAACCGCCCGTTGATCTTGGCAAATTCAGTGGCAAAACGCTGCAGGTTAGTCTGGTCGCGCCTGATCTCCTGGTTCAGCGCCACCACGCGCTGGCCGGCCAGCATACGGCTGAGCAGCACATTGGATTTGGGCGGTTTGGCTAAAAAGTCATCGGCCCCGGCGGCAAAGGCTTCCACCAGTTTTTCGTCCTGGTCCATGCCGGTCAATAGCAAAATGTAGATGGCACGCCCCGCGCGGGACTCACGCAACTTGCGAATCAATTCAATCCCATCCATCTCCGGCATGGCCCAGTCGACCACCATCAAATCCGGCGGGTTGGAGAGTGCGAGTTCCAGCCCGATGCGCCCGTTCTCCGCCTCGCTGCACACGTAGCCCGCAGTGCCGAGCACGTGTTTCAGAAAATTGCGAATGATCGCCGAGTCGTCCACCAACAGCACCCGAAAGCCGCTGTGTGAGGTCACGCTCAAGGCCCCCTCGCCCTGTTTCAGAACAGGCGGTTGCGGCGCATTCATGAGGTCGCCAAACGGGGGCAAATCGTGTGCTGGGACCTCCAGCAACTGGCACCAGTCCGTCCAGTCGCGCACCACACCGTCGCACAGCTCCAGCAAGTCATTGGCATCCATTGCCATTTGACCACCCAGCAGCAACAAATTCGCCATCAGCGCGCGACGATTCTGCGGTGGTGCCATGCAGATCGCGGCAATCTCGTTGGCCAGCATGAGGGTCAGCAGCAAGCGCTCGCGGCGCGATCCGTGACTCAGACTGTCCGCCTCAGAGCGCTCATGCGAGGCCACCAGTTCAACCAGATTGACCGGAAAGCCCCAGTCACCCAGCAACGCGGCGCTGAGCTCGGCATGGTTAAATTCAAACGAATTTCCCTCTGCATCCAGCAGTACAGCACCGGCGGTGGCGGTGGTTTTCAGCAGCCGCGCATAGTCATCTGGAAACAGGCTCGCCAAACCCAACTCGCCAATTTGAGACAGCAGCCCCAGGCAAAACGCCTCGTCGCTTTGCATCAGATGCGAAACCCTGGTCAAGGCCTGCATGGCCGTTGCGCGGGCCAGACTGCGGGACCAAAAAGCCGGGTAGTCAAAGGCGCTGCAGAGACGCGCGGGTGGGGTTTTCATCACCGAAAAGCCCAGTGCCAGGCCCCGCACGGCGTTGAGTCCCAAAATTGCAATGGCTTCCCGGATTGCCAGAATCGGGCGGGTGCCGTGGGTGCGACAGGCATTGGCCAGCTTCAGCAACCGCGCCACCAGCGCCGGGTCCGCCTGAATCGTGTGTTCCAGTTGCTCGTTGGTAATGTTGTCTTGTTGCGTCAGCTTGACGACTGCCAGCGCCGGCCCTATTGGCGAGGGCAGTAGGCCAGACGACTTGAACTTGTCGAAATGAGCGAGTAGTTTTGGATTCATGGCGTTCACTCCTGCGCGCGCAGGCGCACGGTAAACCAAAAAACCGAGCCCACCCCGGGCTGACTTTTGACACCACACTCGCCACCCATGAGCTCAACCAATTGGCGGCTCAGCGCCAGGCCCAACCCGGTGCCGCCATGGTGGCGCCGGGTTGAACCATCAAGTTGCTCAAACAGGGTGAATATTCTCCGCTGGTCTGCCGGCGTTATGCCAACGCCGGTATCGCGCACTTCAAAGCAAAGCTCCACGTCGCTGCCAGTTCGCTCCACCAGGGTCACTAGCACCGCCACACTGCCCTGGGGTGTGAACTTGATCGCGTTGCCCGCCATGGCCAGCAGCACTTGCCCCAGGCGAACCGCATCGCCTTGCAGCGCCAGCCTAGTGCATTCGGGTTGAATATCTGTGCTCCAGGCGAGGCCCTTGCGCTGCGCGTCGGGTGCCA
>CAJBMJ010000419.1 GCA_903954045.1 uncultured beta proteobacterium
AGTTCATATGGTCTTCGCTGGACGTGCAAATGAATGGGCCTCTCTCCCAAATAAAGGACATGATGACGGGTGGCCAGGGCGGCCTGGCAACCAATATGGGCATGATGGCAAATGGCATGATGCCGGGGGTCAACCCCAGCACAACGATTGCGCGCATTGACTTTTCTGACTCTAGCAAATTCAGTGGTGCCGCCAAATCAACCGGTCTCGGTGCCAGCATCGGCGCGACCTTTAAAACAAGCAAAGACGTCACGATGGGCGCCTCCTATCAGTTTAAAACCGCTTTGGCTGACATGAAGACCGCCAGCAGTTCGGCCAACCTCGGCATTATTGGAATGTTGGGTGACAGCGGCCAAATGTCGGTAATCGACTTTCAGATGCCGGCGGTGCTGGCCGTGGGCGCGAGTTGGCAGGCAAGCCCTGCCCTGCTGTTGGCAGCAGACGTGAAGAGCATTGCCTGGGCAGATGCGATGAAGAGCTTCAAGATGCGCTATGACAGTGATAAGGCTGGAATGGGCTTCGTCACCTTCGCCATACCCCAAAACTGGAAAGACCAAACCGTGCTGAATCTTGGCCTTGCCTGGAAAGCGAACGAACAGCTGACAGTGCGCACCGGCCTGAACCTGGCGGACAACCCCGTACCTGACACCTATGTGAATCCTCTGTTCCCAGCCACCGTGCGCAACCATTTCACGCTGGGTATGGGCTACAAGCTATCGGATACTTCAGAGATCAACGCGGCGATTTCACTTGCGCCGACCGTCACGGTGACCGGTGGTGGCATTACCATTTCGCACGCCCAAAACAACATGCAACTCATGTACACACAGCGGTTCTAGTCAAGTCGACCCGTTCACTATCAATAGGAATCCAATGGCACACATCGTCATCATGGGCGCAGGCATCGGTGGTATGCCCGCCGCCTACGAAATGCGTGCAACGCTCCCCGCAGAGCACCGCATCACGGTTGTCAGTGCCGTGGATTACTTTCAGTTCACCCCTTCCAACCCCTGGGTAGCAGTGGGGTGGCGTGACCGCGAATCCATTACCCTGCCAATAGCGCCGCTGTTGGAGAAAAAGGGGATTGCCTTCATCGCCAAGCCTGTGACGATCATCGACGCCGAAGCGAACCAGCTGACTTTAAAAGACGGCCAGACCGTGGACTACGACTACCTGGTCATCACCACCGGTCCCAAGCTGTTCTTTGACGAAGTACCCGGCTCCGGCCCCCACGGCGGGCACACGCACTCCGTGTGCACCGTCGACCATGCTCTGGGCTTCTTCAAGGACTATGAAGAGTTTTTGAAATATCCCGGAACTGTCGTAATCGGCGCCATGCCATTTGCAAGCTGCTTTTGCCCGGCCTACTAGTTTGCGTTCATACTGGACACTGACTTGCGACGCCGCAAGATCCGAAACAAGGTGCCCATTACTTTCGTGACCAGTGAGCCCTATATCGGGCACCTCGGCTTAGGCGGCGTGGGTGACAGCAAGGGCATGCTGGAGTCGGAATTGCGCTCACACGACATGAAGTGGATTACCAACGCAAAAACGACCAAGGTCGAAGCGGGCAAAATGTTTGTGACACAACTTGACGACCACGGCGCCGTGTTCAAGGAACACGAAGTGCCTTTCAAGATGTCCATGATGCTGCCCGCCTTTAGAGGTG
>CAJBMJ010000420.1 GCA_903954045.1 uncultured beta proteobacterium
CCCCCATTTGGCCCATTGAACGATAGCGCCATCTTCAATTTGGCGAGAGTTGAAAACGGCACCGTCACTTGGCCAGGCAATCTGGATATTGCGCCAGAGACGCTTTACGAAAGATCCATCCCTTACTAGGGCACTTTGCCAAATCGCTCGCTATAACCGGGCCAAAGGTTCAGCATAGAACCATCCCACAACCAGCCACGGGAACCCTGTCACACGTGTGCACCGCGCACCAACTCCGCTTTTCTCGGGTAGCTTTACGCAGCAATTACGCCCCTAGCGCCCGTACTACCTGCGTGAGAAGCTAGCAAAACAATAGCGCCCCCGCATGACCCGCCTCGTATTCATCACCGCCCTGTTTGGGCACCACTAACATGAAACCAGTCTCACCCAAAGGCAAACTATTGGTTCAAAACACGTTTGTCTCATTCACCCGAATCGAACAAAGTGATTTCATATCGTTGACCGACATTGCCAGGGTTAAAAACCCTGATGAGCCCAAAGATGTCGTCAAAAACTGGCTACGGTCCCGCTCAACCCTCGATTTTTTGGGCCTCTGGGAAAAAATCAACAACCCAGACTTTAATGGGGTCTAATTCGACTCCTTTAAAAACGACGCTGACACCAACAGCTTCACCCTGTCCCCTAGTAAATGGATAGAAGTAACCGGTGCCATTGGCATTCGCAGCACAGCAGGCCGCACCGGCGGCACCTATGCCCATAAAGACATTGCATTTGAATTTGCCTCTTGGGTGTCGGCCGAATTCAAGCTCTACCTCATCAAAGAATTTCAGCGCCTCAAAGATGACGAAATCCAGGCCAAATCTCTTGAATGGAACCTGACCCGGTCCCTGAGCAAGATCAACTACCGCATTCATACCGACGCCATCGCCCAAAACATCATTCCGCAGACCATAACCAAACTGCAGGCGGGCCAGATCTATTCGTCTGAAGCAGATGTGCTCAACATCGCCCTGTTTGGCATCACGGCCAAAGAATGGCGCGACCAAAACAACACCAGGCAAGGCAACATGCGCGACCAAGCCAGCGTGGAGCAACTCATCAATACACCAAATGCGCTCACTGCTGGGTGCGGCAACCGTGCTAAAAATCAAATGACCGGGCCACAAATGAGCACCGCCGCCGCCATCGGTTATGCATCAAATATGCCACCAGCCCCCGTACTACCTGTGTAAGCAGCTAGCAAAAAAATAGCGCAATCTGCATGACTACCGCGTCAACCCCCCCCGCTATTGGAGGCACGCAAACCGCTGCGCCACTGCAAACACTCAAGCAAAACGGTCAAGACAGCTGCTGGCTCGGCGTTGACACAGACGCCTAGCAAACGAAAATAGTGGAACATTACGTTGCCAAAATCAGACACGAGCAAAGGTTTGTTTGCCGTATGGCATACAATCGCAGGCATATCTCCCCAGCCGCTTCGGCAACTGGGCGCGAAGCCACCTTAGGGTGGCTTCTGCATTTCTGGAGTCGGTTTTGAGAACAAACGTCTATGTAGATGGGTTCAACCTGTACTACGGTGCGCTTCGCAAGACGCCGTTTCGGTGGGTGAATCTCAACACGTTGTTCCAGCTATTGCTACCCAACAACACCATTCAAGACATCAAGTATTTCACAGCCTTGGTGGCCGCTAGGCCCAACGACCTCACGCAGCCGCAGCGCCAACAGCTTTATTTGCGTGCATTGGCGACCTTACCCAATGTTTCGGTACAGTTGGGGCATTTCCTGGTGCATGAAGTGATGATGGCGCTGGTGGTGCCGCCGGGCCAGCCGCAGCAGTTTGTGAAAGTCATCAAAACGGAGGAAAAGGGTTCCGACGTGAATCTGGCAACACAACTGTTGCACGATGCGCATATGAACCGTTTTGATGTGGCAGTGGTGGTGTCAAATGACTCGGACCTGCTCGGCCCTATCAAGATTGTGCGCAATGAGCTCAACAAAAAAGTGGGGGTGCTAAACCCTCAAAAGCACCCCAGCCGCGCTATTCTGCCGCACATCGATTTCATCAAGCAGATTCGGGCGGGTGCGCTGCAGGCGTCGCTGTTTCCAGACCAGTTGTCTGACCGGCATGGGATGTTTACCAAGCCGCAGGGCTGGTGAGCAGCATCTTGCCAACGAGCGTGCTGCTTCCCTGGCGGATGCCGATGTGTACACGCTGGAGAAGATGGTGGCGCAGTTTGCGGACGGCATTGTGCGGTGTTTGGGGCGGTGAGGTGCTATCAAATGAGTAGC
Source organism: uncultured beta proteobacterium (assembly GCA_903954045.1). GTDB lineage: Bacteria > Pseudomonadota > Gammaproteobacteria > Burkholderiales > Burkholderiaceae_C > Allorhodoferax. The sequence continues at coordinate 2,251 of CAJBMJ010000420.1, forward strand.
TTCTTGCGCATGCTGAGCTTGCGTCTGTGGACGAATTGACTATAAGAATTTACATGATCAGGGAACAAAAGACACAGGTACTTCGGGCACCTGTAGATGCTGTCAGCTTCACCCAGGCGCAAGACCTTGTGTTGCGCTGGGGCCATGCACACGAGAGCGTCACGCGCTAACCTTTGCCCCGCTAAAGTTCACGCAAAAAAGCATTGGTAGGTCCCGCACGCAAGGGAGGAACCCACACATGCGCACCACCACTGCGTTTCTCGGGCAGTTCTATGCACCATTTTGCCACCCAGCGCCCGTAGAACGTGCGCAATCAGCTAGCAAAAATATAGCGATTGCGCACGGCCGACAACTTGGGCGACTAGGCCGCTAAATCCAAATCCGCGCCTGGCGAAGTCCTTTCACCGTTGCGTCCATCCCACCTCTAG
>CAJBMJ010000421.1 GCA_903954045.1 uncultured beta proteobacterium
GCGCGTCTGGTGGTCCGGATGAACCAGGCCGACAAAATTGGGAACTGTGGCAGGCAACTCTTCGGGCGTCCATCCGAGCATGGCGTAGTAACTCGGCGACCACCACTGCGCGTCGGCAGTGATGTCCATCCAGTCCCACAAGCCATCGCTGCCGCCTTCAATGGCCAGGTTCAGACGGTCGGTCAGTGCGGTCAGGTTGGTCTGCGCCGCCTCCAACTCCATCTGGCTGCGCTTCTGATTGGTGACGTCGGTCCCGATTTCCATGAAACCCACCAGCACGCCCTGGGCATTGAAGGTGGGCTGCACGTCGGTATCAAGCCAGTATTCGCGCCCGTCCTTGGCGCAATTGAGCACTTCTGCGCGGCAGGGCTCGCCTCTGGCGGCCGAACCCACCAAGCGCTCGATGATGGCCGGGTCGGTTTTGCCACTACCCAGCAATTCGCCTGGTGATTTGCCCAGGGCTTCTGCCAGCGAGTAGCCGCTCATCCGAGTAAAACCGTCATTGACCCAGGTAATTCGCAATTGGGGGTCAGTGATCACCACCGCGTTATGTGTGGTCTGCACCACGCGGGCCATGGTGTCGAGCTCCGAAGTCATGCGGTTGGCGAGGTTCTGGGCGCGCACCCGGCCTGATGCCAGCAACCACACCGCAAGGGCCACCATGAAGGTGCCAAAGGCTCCGCCCAGGCCCATCAGGGCCACACTGGTGCGGTCCAGGGAACTCTCAAATGCGGGCGCGGTGCCCAGCCGCAGTTGCAACATGCGTCCACCTACCATCAGGGTTCGGGTCACTTCAAACATGGGCCGGGCTTGGGGTGGATGGGCCTTGGCGCCATTGAGTGTCACCAACCGGCTGTTCACCTGCAGCAGCAAGTTGGATTCCTGAGTGACATTGCCCTCAAAAAGCTCCATCTGGACTGCCTCGACAGCTGCGTCCGCTGCACCATCCATTACGCTGGCCACCGCCATAGGGGCGGACAAAAGCCCCAGCAAGGCTGCATTGCGCTGAGACGGGCTGGAAGGATCTGATCCGATGCGGTAAACCGGGAGCACATACAAGAGACCCGGCCCCTTGCCTTCGTCCTGCAGCAGCGTTACGCGCGCGGACAGTGCAGGCTCGCCCAGTGTGGCTGCCCGCTCCATGACCTCGCGGCGCACCGGATCCTGGCCCAGGTCGTAACCCCAGGCTTCAAAATTGCGCTGCAGCGGCTCAATGTGCTTGACCACATACATGTCGGCGGCAGTTCCGGAGGTGTGGATCCGAAAATCGGCTTCACCATCCATGCGCTCGCGTTTGACATAGGCCTCCAGATCAGAGCGCGGCACCCGCTCCACAAAGCTGAAACCCCGAACACCGGGAAAGTGACCGTCGATATCCATGGTCTGCACCAGCTCACGAAACTCGCCCCGGGTAATCTTGTCGCTGGCGGCATAAGCACTTCGCATGCCCGTCAGTCCAAACAAGGGCAAGTCCAGCCGCCGTTTGACTTCGGCCTCGACCCGGTCTGCCGCGCGTTCAAACCGGACCTCAGCCGCTTGCTCGATGCCTTTGTGCTGCCACCAGGCCCCCAGCCCGGACATGGTCAAGCCCAGCAACTGGGCGGCGGCTGTCATTGCTACCGCATAACGGATGCTGATACCACTGGAGCGCTGACTGGCAGGCCGCGAACTGGCCACGACCCGCTTGGTAATGGCCATGCAGCGCCAATACACAGCGGGTCCGGAGATTAGCAACAGC
>CAJBMJ010000422.1 GCA_903954045.1 uncultured beta proteobacterium
ATGAGCGCGCTATGGCAAGCCACGGAAATTATTCCGAACTACGACATCGTCGTGCCCGGAGAAACCATTCCCGCAATTTTCTGGAACGCAGTCAATACCCGCGGCCCCAATGTCTGGCTACGCCAGAAGCACCTCGGGTTGTGGCGCAGTTGGACCTGGAACCAGACTGCCGATGCCGTGCGCGAAATTGCTGCCGGGCTGGTCAGTCTGGGTTTCAACAAGGGCGAATGCGCAGCCATTCTGTCCAACACGACAGTGGAATGGGTGTGGACCGACCTTGCCATCCTGTCTGCAGGTGGTGTGTCCAACGGCATCTATCCGACTGATGCACCCAACCAGGTGCAATACCTCTGCGAAGACTCGCAGACCCGCTACCTGTTTGTCGAGAACGACGAGCAACTGGACAAGGCGCTCGAAGTGCGCGACCAGTTGCCTGGCTTGCGCAAGATCATCGTCATCGACATGGAAGGCCTGCACAAGTTGCAGGACCCGGGCGTACTGAGCCTGGATGCCCTGCGGGCGCTGGGCCGCACCCACTTGCAACAGCACCCGCAAGTCATTGAGGCGCGCACGCAATCGGTCCAACCCGAAGACCTGGCCATCCTGGTCTACACCTCGGGCACCACCGGCAAGTCCAAGGGCGCCATGCACCTGCACCAGGGCCTGGTCTATACCGTTCGCGGCTACAGCAACCTGATCCAGCAGGACGATTCTGACGAACGCATGTGTTTCCTGCCGTTGTGCCACATTGCCGAGCGCATGAGCGGTGAATACCATGGCATGTACACCGGCGCCAAGCTCAACTTCGTCGAGAATCCGGAGACCATCCCCGAGAACGTGCGTGAAATCGCACCCACGGTGTTTGTCGCCGTGCCCCGGGTCTGGGAAAAGTTTTATTCGGGCGTAATGATTTCGCTCAAGGAATCTGGCGCACTCCAGCAAATGGCGTATGCATGGTCCATTGGCATTGGCCAGCGCATTGCTGACCTGGTCATGGCCCAACAGCCAGTGAGTGGATTGCTCAAGCTGCAATTCCATATTGCCCGGCTGTTGACTCTCAATAATGTGCGCAAGCTTATTGGCATTCACCGCGCACGAATTCTGTTTACCGGAGCAGCGCCTATTTCGGCCGATCTGGTCCGTTGGTACCTGGCGCTCGGTGTACCCATGGTGGAAGTCTGGGGAATGACCGAAACCTGCGGTGGCTCCAGTGGCGCACAGCCCAACCGGATCAAGCCGGGCAGTATCGGACCTGCAGCAAACTACAACGAAATGAAACTGGACCCTGCCACCGGTGAAATTCTGGTACGGGGCAAGAACGTGTTTGCCGGGTACCTGAATCTACCGGAGAAAACAGCAGAGACGATAGACAAGGACGGATGGCTTCACACCGGAGACGTTGGCAAGGTGGACGAGGATGGGTACTTCTTCATCACTGACCGCATGAAGGACATCATCATTACCGCAGGCGGCAAGAACATTACGCCAAGTGAGCTAGAAAACGACCTGAAATTCTCGCCCTATATCACCGACGCGGTGGTCATTGGGGACAAGCGCCCCTACCTCGTCGTGCTCATCATGATCGACCAGGAAAACGTGGAAAAGTTTGCCCAGGATGCCGATATACCCTTTAGCAACTATGCATCGCTCACGCGGGCACCAGAGGTCCAGGCCCTGATTCAGGCCGAGCTCGATCGCGTCAACAAGAAATTTGCGCGGGTCGAACAAATCAAGAAATTCTTCCTGCTCGACACCCAGCTTTCTGCCGAGGATGAGGAACTCACACCCACCATGAAGCTCAAACGCAAGCTGGTGGAAAAGAAATATGCGCCCCAGATCGAGGCCATGTACCGTTAAGTTTGATTATTTACAAGGAGCCTTCCCATGAAAATGCATTCCGTAGTTACCCTGGCCGCGCTGGCACTCAGCGCCTCGCTCGCCGGAGCCCAGCAACAGGGCGTGAGCAAAGACGAAATTTTGCTCGGTTCGATTCAGGACTTGTCCGGTCCTATTGCCGGCTTTGGCAAACAAGTGCGCCAAGGCATGGTGCTGGCCGTAGAAGAGCTCAATGAGCAAGGCGGCATCAACGGTCGCAAAATCAAGCTGGCCGTGGAAGACTCTGCTTATGACCCCAAAAAGGCAGTGCTTGCCGCACAAAAGCTGGTTAACCAGGACAAGATTTTCATGATGGTCGGGCACATCGGCACCGCCCAAAACATGGCAGCCATGCCAGTACAGTTTGAGAAAAACGTTGTCAACTTCTTCCCGGTCACTGCAGCACGGGAAATGTACGAGCCTTTCCACAAACTCAAGTACGCATTTGCAGCCCCTTACTACGACCAGATGCTGGAGCACGTTCCCAACCTGGTGAAACAAAAAAACGCCAAGAAGGTCTGCACCATTTACCAGGATGACGACTTCGGGCTCGAAGTGCTCAAGGGCGCTGAAGACGGACTGAAAACCATTGGCATGCAATTCACCGAGAAGACCTCCTTCAAGCGGGGCGCTACCGACTTCTCGTCACAGGTGCAAAAAATGCAATCCAGTGGATGTGACTTTGTTGTGTTGGGAACCCTCATCCGCGAGACCATCGGCACCATCGGCACCGCACGCAAACTGGGCTACAACCCGACTTTTGTGGGCTCGCAAGGAGCTTACACCGACCTGATCCACAAACTCGGTGGCCCTGCCATGAACGGCCTGTATGCCTCCATGACGATTCAAAATCCCTATACGGAAGGGCTCTCAGGTCCGATCCAGTTCTGGGCGAACAAATACAAAACCAAGTTCAATGAAGACCCCACTGTGTTTGCAGCTTATGGCTACATTGCCATCAACAGCTTTGCCAGTGCAGCCAACAAGACCGGCAAAAACCTGACGACAGACAGCTTCATCAAGACCATGGACACCATGACTTATCCTGCCGACATTTTTGGAAGTGCAGCATCGTCTTTCAGTGCCACCAAACGACTCGGAAGCAACGCTTCGCGCCTTTCACAAATTCAGGATGGCAAGTGGAAAGTCATATCGGAATATACGGCTGAAGCTGCTGCGCCAAAAGCCAAGAAATAGTCGCACATCTAGCCGACTAAAAAGCCACCGAAAGGTGGCTTTTTTTGTTACGAAACAATGTAAGCGCCCGCGCCGGTGGACAGCAACTTTCCGTCGGCCCCCAAAAACTCCATTCGGGTAGAGGCCACACGCGAGCCCAGGCGCATAACTTCAGCACGCAGCTCAAAACTTTCACCAATGCCCGGGCGCAAATAGTCGATGCGCAAATCGATGGTGCCCAGCTTGACAAAGCGGTGCAGGCGCTGCGCAGGTGGCTCGTCCATGTGTCGCGCGCCAATCGCAGCCATCACCGCCAGCCCGCCCATGGCATCGAGCCCGGCGCTAATTACACCTCCATGGATGCGGTTAAAGCTGTAGTGCCCCACCAGCTCGGGGCGCATGGCAATGTGGGCCACGACGCGCTCGGGCGTGATGGAACTAATTTTCAGACCCAGCACCGTATTGAAAACGATGGCTTCCTGCCAGATGTGTGTAAGCCCCGCAATAAACTCGGACTCGAAAACGACAGGTGCGGTAGTTGGCGTAGCGGTATTTTTAGGCATGCGGTATTTTCAGAGCCCCAACTGACGCGAGGCCAACTCTTTCATGATTTCTTCAGTGCCGCCACCGATCATCATGACTTTGACTTCGCGGTAGATGCGCTCGCAGGCGGTGCCGCGCATAAAGCCCATGCCACCCAGAATTTGCACGCCCTGGTCTGCGCAAAACTGCATGGTCTGGGTCGCATGGTTCTTTAGCAGACACACCTGAGCCACCCACTCGGCACCCTTGGCCGCCTTGTTTCCACGGTCGCCCTCATCGGCCCGCTCGGACACGGCGTTGAGCCAGGCCCGCGTGGATTCGATGCGCATCTTCATGTCCATGAGTTTGTGGCGAATGACCTGGTGGTCAATGATGGCCATGCCAAAGGTTTTGCGTTGCTGCGCCCAGCTCAATGCTTCGTCATAGCAGCATTCGGCAAAGCCCAGGGCCAGCGCCGACATGGAAAGTCGCTCGCCATTGAAGTTAGTCAGAATCATCTTGAAACCACTACCTTCTTCACCCACCAGGTAACGCGCTGGCACCCGCACACCATCAAAGCGCAAATGTGCGGTGTCGGAGCACAACCATCCCATCTTCTTCAGGGGGCTGCGGCTCAGGCCCACTGCATCACCCGGCACCATCAGCATCGAAATACCGGAAGGCCCTTTGTTTTTGAGGTCGGTGCGCACTGCCACCGTCAGCCAATCGGCACGCATGCCTGAAGTGATGAAAATCTTCTCGCCGTCCACCACATACTCGTCACCCTCGCGGCGCGCAGTGGTCTTGAGCGCAGAAACGTCGGTGCCGCCGCCCGGCTCCGAAATAGCCAGAGCGGCAATTTTTCTGCCCGCCAGCACGTCCGGAACAACCTCCTGCTGCAGCGCCGCTGATCCGTGACGCACTACCGGGGGCAAGCCAATGTTGAGGCTGAAAAGGCTAGCCATCAGCCCTCCGCTGCCCGCGGTGCGCGCCAGGGCAATGGTCAGTGCGTTGCGCAATTTCCAGGGGCTGGGCGTTCCACCCAAAGACTCGGGGTAGCCCATCTCCAGCCAGCCCATCTCGGCAGCACGCAGGTACAAAGCCCTTGGAATCTCTCCGGCTTCTTCCCATGCGTTCAGGTAAGGGGCAACTTCGGTCTGCACAAACTTGCGCGCAGCATCCTCAACCGCTGCGATATCTTCGGGCGCAATATCACCGTGGTTCATTGGGTGTCTCCTGGGGCCTGAAAGACTTTGGGTACCTGCGCCCGGTGAAAACCTTCAAACGGAGCAATGGCCGCCCCCGCCGGACCCTTGGTATCAGGCAAGCCCATGGGCCAGCCCATGCGCACCTGAGGACGTGCGCCGTCGATGCGCAAAGTGGTCCCGGTGATGAAAGAAGCGCCCGGGCTGAGCAGGAATACGATGCCAGCCGACGTCTCGGCCTCGGTGCCAAAACGGCCCAAGGGTACGGTCTTGGCCATTTCGCGAAACATGGGGCCGACTTCGGGTGGGTAATGGTCCATGCCGCTCGAGGCAATATAGCCGGGCGCCACGGCATTGACGCGCACACCGCGGCTGGCCCATTCCACCGATGCGGTCTCGGTAAAGCTGACCATCCCCGCTCTGGCTGCGCCGCTGTGCCCCATGCCCGGCATGGAACCCCACATATCGGCCACGATGTTGACAATGGCCCCGCCACGCTTGGACATGCTTTGCACAAAGCACTCGCGCGCCACCAAAAAGCCACCGGTCAGGTTGGTGTTAATCACCGCCTCCCAGCCTTTGAGGCTGATGGACTCCAACGGGGTGATGTACTGGCCGCCTGCGTTGTTCACCAGTCCATCAATGCGGCCATGCTGCGCCACGATGGCCGCCACTGTTTGTTTGACTGCATCCTCCTGCCGGATATCGCAAACCTGGTAACTGGCCAGGCCGCCATCGTCGACAACTTCCTGGCGAACAGACTGCAGTTTTTCCAGCTTGCGCCCCAACAGCACGACCTGAGCACCCAGCGAAGCCAATTCATGCGCAACACAACGGCCAATGCCGGAACCACCGCCAGTCACCACCACCACTTTCTCCCGGAACAAGCCAGGAGCGAACACGGAACCGTAAGACATCAGGACTCCTTCAAGAACAAGACCACCGCGGCCTCACCCAACTCTTTGACTGATGCGCCCTTTTTGGGATCAAACCACTGCACCGACCAGTTCAAAGCACCCAAAATCAGCAGGCGCGCAATGCCAACCGGCGCCCTCAGCTGCCCTCCGGTATGCAATGCCTGCAACACCGGCATCCAGAGCGCCTCATAGTCTGCGATGAGCTGCGCCAGTTCCTTGCGCTGACCTTTACTCAATGAGCGCCACTCGTACAACATGACCGGCACAAAGTCGTTACCTGGCCCCAGGAGCACTTCAAAGTGAGCATGAATCAGATATCGCAGTTGCTCCACCGCAGACAATTGGGAAGGCGCCATGTCACTGAGCGCGGACCGTTGGCGGTTCAGGGCTGTATGCATGCCCTCTTCCATGACGGCAAACAGCAGCGCGTCCTTGCTTTTAAAGTGGTAGAAGGGCGAGCCACTTTGCATTCCAGCCGCCGCTGCGATATCGCGCGTGGTGGTCGCAGAAAACCCCTTGCGCCGGAAAAGATGTGCAGCCGCCTCCAACAACGCATGGCGGCGGTTACCGTCGTCGCGCTCGTCAACCGTTTTTCTCGGTCGCCCGCGTGGGCGTTTGACTACGTCAGAGAAAATGGGTGCGTCAGACATAGGGGCCTGACGATATCAAACAAGACTATTTTTAGCAAGCGTTTGCTTGGCAAAAATAGTGATCTACTTATTCTTCAGCTTTCCACGTGGAATAACCGCCGTGGTGACGGTGGCACGAACCGGCTCGGAAAGCCCTGCCGCAGGGGCTTTGGGCGCAGAAGTATCCTTCTTGGGTTTTTTGGTTTCCTTGTTGGACTTTTGTTGACCTTTGGCCATGGTGCGCTCCGTTGTGGGTAGGTGAGTTGCAGTTTAATCGCTACAGCATGCCCACGCCCATCACCATCCAGGAAAACGAAGTCGAAGTCACGGCCATTCGCGCGCAAGGCGCGGGCGGGCAAAACGTCAACAAAGTGTCGAGTGCCATCCATTTGCGATTTGATATCCCGGCATCGTCGCTCTCTGAGGGTGTTAAAGAACGGATGCTCGCACTGCGCGATAGCCGCATTACCCAGGCAGGCGTGCTGGTGATCAAGGCACAGCAATACCGTACGCAGGACATGAACCGGCTGGATGCCTTTACCCGCCTTCACGAACTGGTCAACAGCGTAGCGATTGCACCTCGCTTGCGACGCGCCACCCAACCGACCAAGGCATCGAAGCTTCGGCGTATAGAGGGAAAATCCCAGAGATCCGAAATCAAACGCGGACGCGGCAAAGTCCGCGACGAATGAAAGCGGACTCAGACTTTGGAGAAGTCTGGCTTGCGTTTTTAGCGAAAACGCCCTCTTCCTGTCGAAAACCCCTGCCGGGGACCGCCTTCAGACATTGCTGAAGTCTGGCTTGCGTTTTTCCATGAACGCCGTGAAAGCCTCTCTAGACGCGGGTTCGCCCAGCATCCGACCAAAGCTGACGGATTCTTCCTCGATGCGCGCCAGTACCTGCGCCATCTGGCCTTGCTTCATGAAACGCTTGGTTTCCAGCAAAGATGACAGTGGTTTGGCAGCCAGTTTGCACGCCTGCGCCTGGGCCAAGCCATTCGCTTCGGTGGGAGGGACGATGCGGTTGACCAGCCCCACCTCCAGCGCCGCCTCGGCCATGAAGGGTTCTCCGAGCAGCAGCGCTTCGGCAGCTCGGTGGTAGCCCATCATCTGGGGCACCAGCAAGCTGGAGCCCGCCTCGGGGCACACACCCAGGTTCACAAAGGGCATGGAAAAGGCTGCGTTGTCGCCCGCATAGACCAGGTCGCAATGAAACAGCAAAGTAGTGCCAATGCCCACCGCTGGGCCACAAACTGCAGCAATCAGCGGCTTGGGGAAAGAGGCCAACGCCCGCAAAAAACGAAAAACCGGAGCCTCTGTGTTGCGTGGAGGATTGCCCAAAAAGTCGCCAATATCGTTGCCTGCGCTGAACACGGACACATGGCCTTGAATGACCACCACGCGCACAGCGGCATCCGTCTTGGCCTGCTCAAGGGCGTCAGCGCACGCTGCATACATGGCAGAGGTAAAAGAGTTCTTCTTTTCCACCCGGTTGATGGTGATCGTAGTGACACTGTCGGTAGTATCAATCAATATGTCTTGCATAGTCTTATGGTCTTCTTTTGGGTTCGAGGCCTGAATTGAATCACTCTTTGTAATACACCACCTGGTGCGTGGTCACCAGCAGGACACCGGCTTGGCTCCACAACTGGCTGGTCTGGTCGAAGTAGCCATTGCGAAAGGCCTGCGCTTGCGCTTGCCCCAGCAAGTAACCTTCTCCGCACGCCTGTAATTGAGCACTATCTGCATGAAAGTACACCGTCATGGTGACGGTGCCAATGGGAACCAGTGTTGCGCGGCGCACGAAGACACGGGGAAAGAAGACATCGGACAAGGCCGTCAGCGAGACAAAGTCCAATGGCCGTGGCGGGTTGTCGCGCATCCACAAACGCGTGAGGCTGGTGTCGCCACTGCCGTCCCACACCTTGGGCATCGCACCGGCAATGGGCCGCATCTCATAGCGCTTGATCCACTCCATAGGGATGGGTCCCTGGCCGAGAGGCACCTGCTCGGGCGCAGGGCACTCGGGCATGGCTTCTTCATCCACGCTCCAGGTTTCGCGGCGCAGCGCCGTAAAAGCCGTTCCGATCATGACCGTCTCGCCCTGCTGAAAAAGCTCGATCGTCCAGTGTTGGGTTGAACGGTTGGTACGCGCAGGGCGGGCGACGATGCTGAAGGGCCCCGGATCCAGCGCAGCGGCAAAATTCACCGTCAAGGAGACCGGTTCGCCCAGGCGCTGCGGATGGAGCAGCACCGCGTTCATCATCTGGGCGGCACTGATACCGCCAAATGGCCCCACCATATTGGCATAGGCTGGACTGGTATGGCCAGAGAAGCTGCCATGGGCCTGCAACTCCAGCGCTACAGCCTGATCAAAAACATGTTCACGCATACGGTGATCGATCAAACCCGCTCAAAAATACCTGCAGCCCCCTGCCCCATGCCCACGCACATGGTCACCATGGCGTATTTCAGCTTGTTGCGCTGCAGGGCATGGATGGCGGTTGCCGAGCGCATGGCGCCTGTAGCTCCCAGAGGATGCCCCAGTGCGATGGCACCGCCCATGGGGTTGACCTTGCTCACATCGAGCCTCAGGGTGTTGATAACCGCGAGCGACTGTGCCGCGAAAGCCTCGTTCAACTCAAACCAGTCGATGTCGTCCTGCTTCAAGCCTGCGTAGCGCAACGCGGCCGGAATAGCCTCAATCGGGCCAATCCCCATGATGTGGGGCGGCACGCCTTTGCTGGCAAAGGACACAAAACGCGCCAAGGGCGTCAGGCCATACTGCTTGACCGCTTTTTCGCTGGCCAGAATGAGTGCACCTGCACCGTCGGACGTTTGGGAGCTGTTGCCCGCAGTAACGGAGCCACGCGCCGCAAATACAGTTTTGAGCTTGCCAAGACCTTCCAGGGTCGTATCGGCGCGGGCACCTTCGTCCATGCTGACGGTACGGCGCTTCTCTACCACTTCGCCCGTTCCCAGATTAGCAGTGCGGTCCACCACCTCCACTGGCGTAATCTCTCCAACAAAGTCACCACGCGCTTGCGCGGCTAAGGCCCGCTTGTGGGACTCCACCGCAAATGCGTCTTGCGCGTCGCGGCTCACCTTCCACTGGTTGGCCACTTTTTCTGCCGTTAGGCCCATGCCGTAGGCAATGCCCACGTCATCGCTGGAAAAAATGGAGGGGGAAAGCGATGGCGAGTTGCCCATCATGGGCACCATGCTCATGCTCTCGACACCTGCGGCAATCATCACATCGGCCTCGCCCACCCGAATGCGGTCGGCGGCCATCTGCACTGCCGACAAGCCGGATGCGCAAAAGCGGTTGACGGTAATGCCGCCCACGCTCGTGGGCAAACCGGCCAGCACAGCCCCAATGCGGGCAATGTTGAGGCCTTGCTGCCCCTCGGGGATAGCGCAACCGCAAATCAGATCTTCAATCGATTGAGGATCCAGACTGGGCACCTGCGCCAGCGCGGACTGCAGTGCCTTGACCAACAGATCATCCGGGCGGGTGTTGCGGAAATATCCACGGTGCGAACGGCCAATGGGCGTGCGGGTGGCTGCAACGATGTAGGCTTCTTGAACTTGTTTCATGAACTTCTCTCAATCAGTTGGGGACAGAGCTAAAGATCTGTCCCGCAAGGCTATTAGTTTCTAACCGGCTTGCCGGTGGACATCATTCCCATGATCCGCTCCTGGGTCTTGGCGTTGGTTAACAGCGAGCAAAAGGCTTTGCGCTCCAGTGTCATCAGGTATTCCTCGGTCACAAGGGTGCCAGCGTCCACATCGCCACCACACACCACCTCGGCAATCAACCCTGCGATATGAAAGTCGTGGGCACTGATAAAACCTCCATCGCGCATATTGACCAGAGAACCCTTGATGGTTGCAATGCCACTGCGACCCGCCACCGGGAACTGGCGCTTGTGCGGCGCCCGGTAACCCGAAGCAAACATCGCTTTGACCTCGTTGATGGCCACATAAAGCAACTCGTCTTTATGGGCGACTACGACGTCGCTCTCCAGCAGATAGCCCAGCTTGCGTGACTCCAGCGCACTGGTTCCTACCTTGGCCATGGCCGCCGCCGTGAAACCTTCTGTCAGGAAGGGCAACAGGTCTTTTCCGGTAGAGGCTGCTGCGTTTTCTGCAGCACGCCGCGCAATGTAGGTAAGGCCTCCAGCCCCAGGGACCAGTCCCACACCTACCTCCACCAAGCCGATGTAACTCTCCATAGCGACCACACGTTTGCTGGAATACACCGCCAGCTCACAACCGCCACCTAAGGCTAGCCCGCGCACAGCGGACACGACCGGCACATTGGAGTAGCGCAGCTGGAGCATGCACTGCTGCATCTCAGCCTCAGCCCCGTCAATGGCAGAAACACCCGCCATCATGAAAGCCGGCAACATGGACTGCAGGTCGGCGCCGGCAGAGAACATTTCATCCGGTGACCAGATCACCAGACCCTTAAAGTCTTTTTCTGCCAGATCACGTGCCTGCAGCAGACCCTCGACCACGCCCGGCCCGATGGCATGCATCTTGGTCTTGATGGATGCGACGAGTACCTCTTCGTCCAGCGTCCACAGACGAATCGCTTCGTCCTCATGCAAGGTGCGTCCCGCGTTGGTGGCTGATGGCGCGTTGGCTCCCAGAACACTTTCCGGAAAGTGTTGTCGCTCGTACACCGGCAATTTGCGCACCGGTACGAAAGCGCCCATTGTCGGATTCCAGGAGCCTGCCGGGGTATGCACCCCTCCAGCTTCGGCTACCGGACCCTTGAATACCCACGCTGGCAGAGGCGCATTGCAAAGTGCCTTGCCCGCGTCAATGTCTTCCTGCACCATGCGGGCCACATCCAGCCAGCCTGCCTCTTGCCACAACTCAAACGGGCCCTGCTTCATACCAAAGCCCCAGCGCATGCAAAAGTCCACATCGCGGGCATTGTCCGCAATGGAGGCTAAATGCACTGCTGCGTAATGGAAGGCGTTGCGCAAAATTGCCCAAAGGAATTGCCCCTGCGCGCCTTCGCTGTTGCGAAGCAGCTTCAGCCGTTCGCCCGCCGGTTTCTTGAGCATGCGTCCATAGACCTCATCTGCCTTCTGCCCAGCAGGCACATACTCCTTACTGGCAAGGTCGAACCGCATGACATCGCGACCCACCTTCTTGAAAAAGCCTGCCTTGCTCTTTTGGCCCAGATGACCCATTTCCAGCAAGGTCTTCAAGACTTCCGGAGTAGCAAAGCTGCCGTAGAACGGATCAGTCTCCAGGCTCAAGGTGTCTTGCAGTGTCTTGATCACATGGGCCATGGTGTCCAGACCCACCACGTCGGCGGTGCGGAACGTTCCGCTGCTGGCACGGCCCAGCTTTTTGCCGGTCAAGTCGTCCACCACGTCAAAGGTCAGGCCGAAATTTTCCACTTCCTTCATGGTGGCCAACATACCGGCAATTCCAACCCGGTTGGCGATGAAGTTGGGCGAGTCTTTGGCACGCACCACGCCCTTGCCCAGGGTACTGGTCACAAAGGCTTCCAGATCATCCAGGATTTGCGGCTGCGTGGTGGGTGTATTGATCAACTCCACCAGAGCCATATAGCGGGGTGGGTTGAAGAAATGAATGCCGCAAAAACGGGGCTTTAATTCCTCGGGCAATACTTCGCTGAGCTTGGTGATCGACAGGCCGGAAGTGTTGGAAGCCACTATGGCTTTGGGGCCAACAAACGGAGC
>CAJBMJ010000423.1 GCA_903954045.1 uncultured beta proteobacterium
AGGCAAACCGCACGGATTCACACCCAGCTATTCCCAGCATAAGGCTGGTCGGCTTTACCAACGTTCCCATACTCAGAACAAGGAATCCGCTATGAGCACAAACAATTCCAGTGGCGACCTGTACCAACAGATTTACAGAAAGCTATTGGTTGTGGTGCCCGACCTACAGAGCATTGAAGAATCAGGCAAGTCCATTGTCGCGGGGTTCATGGACTTAAATTTAGACGTACTCAAAAGGGGTACTGACAAGACCGTCATAGCCCTGTCCCACTATTACCGACACCCAAGCGGAGACTCGGTTGCCGATCCAGATATGGAGATTGCGGTTTACCCTTCGAGGGGGATCGCAGAAGCACTCACGTATCAAGACACCATTGGATATCGTGTGGTTTACAGCCAAGGTGGAACTATGGTGGATGTTCGTGCAAAACGCGACCTGAACCAGTTTCTGAATCAGTGGCTGGACAACCTGATCCAGCAAGGGCATTGCATCCCAACGCAAACGGAAATTCCCGTTTTTGAAGCAGTGGAAAGTGCTACGGCAGCCAGCCACGTAACCCACTGAAGGACGATTTCATGTGGCTGTTCACTTCTAAGGGGTTCGTGTCGGTTGTCGCAAGCCGCGATTCCCAAGACGACCTGATCGTGAGGGCACGAGTCAGGGGTCATCTGGAAGCCCTATTTCCAGACGCAACACAAGTCGAAACAACCAATTCCGACTATCGCCATAGGGCGACCCTGAGCAATAAGATTGTTGAGCAAGTAGTAGCTGATCAAATCAGCGCCATCAACTACCCAAACTTTAAGGACACCGTGGTTGATCCTGACTACCATGCTGCCTGTCTACGGGTGTGGAGTGTTATGCATTACCTTCAGAAGTGACATGCATCCTTGGCTATTTGTTGGGTCTTTGCCACTATACTAGCCACGAGGTTGGGATGAATACCTTAGTGAATGAATGACTGGAAAATAGGCATTGAAACAGGGGTATCGAATGCAAAGTGGGGGTACAAACAGGGGTACAGAAGCACTTTGCGAATCGGAAAGCCATGTATTCATGCGGGTTTCAAGCCATCTTTCGAGCGGTTTCGCCAATTATTAACTACAAAGGCCCTGCAAGGGCCTTTGTGCTTTGTGCCCGTAGCTCAGTCGGATAGAGCATCAGCCTTCTAAGGCGTCGATGGGGGAGAGCGAAATTCATGCCATCATTCGTAACTTATTGATTTTAAAGAATTTTAATTTTTTCTGTATCAATAAAAGTTTGAAAACGATGGATTTATTCCCTCATGACATGGGATTTATTTGGGATTTCCCTCCCGTTTTCCATATCTGGGTCGCCGCCTAGTCTTGCCCTTAAAATCACCATTCAAGCACAGCCAGTAGCTCATCCGGATAGAGCACGAACCTTCTAAGTTCGGGGTAGGGGGTTCGAGTCCCTCCTGGCTGGCCATAAAGGGAGACATGGGACAACGACAGGCCATCCTCGACGGGCTCCTCAAGGACTACAACGGCGCAAAGGTCCTGTATGCCAAGGACGTCGCTAAAGAGCTCGGCAAACCGTCAGCAGCGGCTGCTCGTGCCTTGATGAATAGCAAGGGCTGTCCGTTGCCGGTCAAGCAGGTTGGCGGCAGGCCTGCGATCAGTATCTTCGATATGGCCTCATGGCTGGCAGGCGAATCCATCCCCTCCATCGACGTTTCCTATGCGCCTGCGAGTAAACCATCTACATCGGCGGCCCCCGTGGCGGCGAGCATGTCGCCTAAGCGGCCACCGAGGGAAAGCCTGGGGAAATATTTGACGCTTTTGCGTGGTCAAAGGCAATTTCTTGAAGAGCTGTATGTTGAATTGGATGCCATGATGGTCGCCGACGCGTCCGAAGCTAAGGACGATTCTGAACGCCCCGTGCGAACCATGGAAAATCGGCGGGACACGCTTTGACGGCCTCTCGGTGAGATCAGGGTGGGTGGAGCGGGAGTGTTGAAAGCCAAGAAGGCCAAAGCGGCTATCCGCCAATATAAGCCGATCGGGGGCAATTCGTCCAAGCGCGATTCGCCAGCGACATGGTTGTATCGTGTGGCGACAACACAATCGCCGCGAATTGCGCGTCAACGGCACCAGTCGCAGCAGCGTACGTTCCCGTTGTGACTAGGCATTCACATCAGAGGGTTCGGGCGTGTCTTTTGCAGATGTCGATGAAAGAGTTGGCAATTCAGTTTTGTCTGATTCCGACTACCGGAGTGGCATCCCAAGTGAGCGTGGGGAAATATGTGCGTTGATTCCATCAGAAACGTTCATGCCCCTCAAGATTAGCCAGCCAAGTGGTCAAGCCTGCCTAGCACCGATAAGTGATCAGGATTCGCTGCTGTTCGCCGATGGCTACGATGGCGCCATCCTTGGCGTAGCCGAATTCAATGGCGCAGCATCAGTGGTGTATGTCACCGCAAAAATCGTTTAGATCCTGTGCGACCGTGATGGAATGACG
>CAJBMJ010000424.1 GCA_903954045.1 uncultured beta proteobacterium
AGCGTGGGGCTGTACAACGCGCTGCAATACTTGGCCTTGCACACCTCCACGCCGATCAACGTGACACTGGTGGCTTCCAGCTCGCCGGTGTGGATGCTGGTGGTGGGGCGCTTGTTTTTCGGGGCCACCATTCAGCCACGGCAATTATTGGGATCAATCCTGTCCATCGCGGGTGTGGTTCTGGTGCTCTCCCGGGGGGACTGGAATTTCCTGATGCAGGTGCGTCTGGTACCAGGCGATGGCTACATGTTGCTGGCTTCCGCCATCTGGGCCTACTACAGCTGGATGTTGACCGAACAAAACAAAGAACCTGCCTCCATCCGCTCCGACTGGGCTGCCTTCCTGATGGCGCAGATTACTTTTGGG
Organism: uncultured beta proteobacterium; assembly: GCA_903954045.1. Taxonomy (GTDB): domain Bacteria; phylum Pseudomonadota; class Gammaproteobacteria; order Burkholderiales; family Burkholderiaceae_C; genus Allorhodoferax. The sequence continues at coordinate 367 of CAJBMJ010000424.1, forward strand.
CTTGTCTGGTCGGCGCTTCTGTCAGGCGGCGAATGGGTCTTGACCGATGCCCGCATCCAGTGGGGCTGGCCGCTGGCGGCTGCCCTGCTGTTTGTGTCGGTCGGCCCGGCCCTCATTGCCTACCGCTGCTGGGGCGCAGGCATTCGCCGCGCAGGACCTGCAGTTGCAGGATTCTTCTCCAACCTCACGCCACTGTTTGCTGCGCTGATGTCAACGCTGCTGTTGGGCGATGTGCCGCGCGGCTACCATGCGGTTGCGTTTGCGCTGATTGTGAGCGGCATTGTGATTTCAACCCGGCAGCAGAAAGTGTCACGCCCCTGAGTCGACACTCTGCTCAAGCCGCAGGTGCCACCGAGGCGCCCTGAATGCCATGGCGCTGAAGCGCTTGCGCTACAAAGCCACTGGCCTTCATGTCTTCCACAAATTGGGTCAGAAACTCAGCTGCCTCGTTGCCTCTGGACTTCGGTGTGCCCATGGCTTGCTGAATGACCATGAATCGGCCAGGCAAAAGCCGGTGACCCGGGAGTCGCAGCAAATCTGCTTCCAACTGCTGTTTCACGCCTGCTGCCACTTCTAGACCTTGCTCTATAAAAACGCCCACAACCGCTGGGGAAGTAGGTGCACGCACGATCTCGGCGGCTTTGAGTTCTCGGGATAAAAACAGGTCGTAGGCACTGCCCTTGCCCACAGTGACACGGATACCTGCTCGGTCCACTTCCTCGTTGTTCTGAAGGGGCGAGTTTTGCGAAACCATGTAGCTGCCTTCGATCAGCACATAGGGCGAAGTGAAAGAAATGCCTTCCCCGCGCAAGGGGTCTATCGCAAAAAAACCGATATCGGCCTGTTCACCACGCAAGGCCTCTACCGACTTGCCAGCCGCGTCAAACACCACGAACTCCACACCCACGCCCAGTCGCTCGGCAAAAGCGCGGGCCAAATCGATGGACACACCAAAGGGTTCAGGGACCTCAGGCTTTCTGTTCGCCAGAATGGGATTGCCCAGGTTGATGGAGGCTCGCAAAGTCCCTGTGGGTGCAAACGCTTGGCGCAACTCGCTTGAAATAGTCATGGTTTGAATTGTTGTGAAATGGTCAGGGATTTTCTCAATAAGTGCCTGGGTACGCTCCGCCATCGACCAGCACGTTCTGTGCCGTGATGTAGCCCGCCTGCTGGCTGCACAAGAAGGCGCACACCGCGCCAAATTCTTCGGGGGTGCCGAAGCGCTGGGCGGGGAATGGTCTTGCGGCGGGCATCGGCCAGGGTCTCGACGCTTTGGCCTGTCCGGGATGCAGCGCCCTGGAAGGTGACCTTGAGGCGGTCGGTATCAAACGCGCCGGGCAGCAGGTTGTTGATCGTTACGCCCTGGGCGGCCAGGCTGCTGCGCGCCACACCCGCCACAAAGCCGGTCAGCCCGCTGCGCGCGGCGTTGGACAAGCCCAGAATGTCGATGGGCGACTTCACCGCGCTGGAGGTGATGTTGATGATGCGACCAAAGCCGCGCGCCGCCATGCCGTCCACGGTGGCCTTGATCAGTTCAATCGGGGTGAGCATATTGGCATCCACCGCCTTGATCCAGGCTTCGCGGTCCCAGTCGCGGAAGTTGCCCGTGGGAGGCCCCCCTGCGTTGGTGACCACGATGTCAAAGTCCTGGCGCATGGCAAAGACGGCAGAGCGACCGGCCTCTGTGGTGATATCTTGGGCACAAAAAAGGACGCTAGCGCCCAATTTGTCTGCGTAATCAGCTACTAATTTAGTAGCAGATTCCTTCAACAACTCGGCTCCGCGCGCAACGATCAGTACGTTCACGCCCTCTTGAACCAGCGCCTGGGCACAGCCCAGCCCCAAACCCTTGCTCGCACCGCACACCAGCGCCCATTTGCCTTTGAGTCCTAAATCCATGCTCGCTTCTCCAAAAAAATAGTTAGCCCCGGGAACGACTCACCACCGCCACACCGGCCATTACTAGCACCGTGCCCGCCACCACCCATCCGGTAAAGGGTTCACCCAGCAGCAACACGCCCATGGTGATGGTGGACATGGGGCCCACCATCCCCACCTGCGCCGTCAGCCCGGGGCCGATGCGCTCAATGGCCATCATCACGAGTAAAACCGGTACCACGGTGCACGCCGTGGCGTTCAGCACCGAGAGCCAGATCACCTCCGGCGCAACTGCAAACGCCGTATCCAGCGGTCGCAAGATCACAAACTGTGCGATGCACAGGACACAGGCCACACTGGTGGCCAGCCCCACCAGACGCAGAGAGCCCAGGCGGCGCACCAGTTCACCACTGTAGGCCAGGTAAAGGGCATAGCTGATGGCACTCAGGAACACCAGCAAGGCGCCTAGAGCCACATCGCCCCCAGACAAAGAGACTTCATGGCCGAACACCAGCACCACTCCAGCGTAGCTGATCACCATGCCCACCATCTGGTGGTGGGAAATAGGCCTTGCGTAGAGCACCAGACCCAGCAGTAGCACCAGCGTGGGGTTGAGATACAGAATAAGCCGCTCCAGCGACGCACTGATATAGGCCAGCCCCGCAAAGTCGAGAAAACTCGCCAGGTAGTAACCGGTAAAGCCCAACCACACAATGCCCAGCCAGTCTTTGCGAGTCAGCGGCGGGGGCGCCACTCCCTTGCGCTTGCGGCTGGTCCACCACGCGATGCCCGCAAAAAACGGCAAAGCAAATAGCATGCGCAGCATGATCAGGCTGACGGCATCCACCCCGTAACGGTAAGCGAGTTTGACGATGATGGCCTTGCCACTGAAGGCAATCGCACCCAGCATGGCCAGCGTCAACCCGGTTGCTATCGATTTGGAAGCATGTTGCGCTTGATCCACGGGCGTTAGCAATCAACTAGGCTTCAAGGAACGAACTATTTTTTTCGTCGCCGTGACGCCCAGCAAGGCCACCATTCCGGCGACTACTCCGACCAGCAAATCCGGCAGTAAAGGCACGGGGACGCTCTCGGCCAAATGGTGCAAAAACGGCAAGCCGTGCACCAGAATTCCGCCGCCCACCAGGAACATGGCTGCCGTACCGACGACCGACAGGGTTTTCATCAGCCAGGGAGCTGCCCGCAACAAGCCGCGCCCCAGCGCCCGGGACGCAACCCTGTAGCTTCCTTCCCCCTGCTGTCGACTCAAATACAGGCCCGCATCGTCAATTTTGACAATGCCCGCCACCACGCCATACACGCCGATCGTCATGACCAGCGCAATGCCGGACAGCACGGCCAACTGGGTGGTCCAGGGACTCGTCTGCACAGTTCCCAAGGTGATGGCAATGATTTCTGCCGAAAGAATGAAGTCTGTACGGATAGCGCCCTTGATCTTTTCCTTCTCCAGGGCCACCAAATCCACCGCGGGATCCACCAGGGCTTGCATCAATGCCTCCTGGTGCTGGGCGTCTTCGGCATGGTTTCCCAAAAACTTGTGGGCGCGTTTTTCTACCCCCTCAAAGCACAGAAACAATCCGCCCACCATCAGCAGTGGCGTTACTGCCCAGGGCGCAAAAATGCTGATGACCAAGGCCAGGGGCACCAGAATCAGCTTGTTGAGCAAGGACCCTTTGCAAACCGCCCACACCACAGGAATCTCCCGGTCGGCGCGGACACCCGCAACCTGCTGGGCGTTGAGGGCGAGGTCGTCACCCAGCACCCCGGCAGTTTTTTTGGCAGCGACTTTGGTTAAAACAGCCACATCGTCGAGCACGGTGGCAATGTCATCAATCAGGGCAAGCAGGCTGGAAGTCATGGGTCATAATTTAACAGCCATGCCCCAAGTCCAAGCCACACCTTTTTTTGCACCGACTGTGCTCGACGTGGAGGCGTCAGGTTTCGGACGCAACAGCTACCCGATCGAGGTGGGTTTTGTGTTGCCCAATGGGCACTCCTACTGCTCGTTGATCAAACCCGAAGACCACTGGACGCATTGGGACGAACAGGCCGCGGGCATGCACCACATACGCCGCGAATTGCTGTTCGAGCGCGGACTGCCAGTTGCTACAGTGGCGCAAAAGCTCAACACCGATTTGCGCGGCCAGACGGTCTATTCCGATGGCTGGGCCAATGACTACTCCTGGTTGGGCGCACTTTTTGATGCCGCCGACCTGAATCCCAGCTTTCGGCTTGAGAACCTGCGCAAGCTGCTCACCGAGAGTGAAGCCGACCGGTGGCATATGGTCAAAGCTGAAATCAGCAACGAACGTGGTGCGCAACGTCACCGTGCCAGTTCGGACGCCCGGCTTTTGCAACTCACGCTCATGCGGTTGCGCAATCCGGACTGAACAGCGCAAACGGTGCAGTAACATGCCCGCAACCATCGAGTCGAAAAAGGTGAATGCATGTCCATCGCAGTGAAAGTGGAGTTGGGTTACGAGTTTGAGGTCAAAGCCCGCGCATCGGAGGTCTTTGCTGTTTTGGCTGATGTCCCTACCTCTGCCAGTTTTTACCCCAAAGTGGAACAGCTGGTGGATTTGGGCGATGGAGCCTACCGGTGGGAGATGGAAAAAATTGGCATCGGCTCGCTGCATCTGCGAACGGTATACACATCGCGGTACGTTTCTGACGCAAAAGCAGGCAGCGTGGTCTGGAGCCCTGTGCAAGGCGATGGCAACGCACTGGTTTCAGGCAGCTGGAAAATTAAGGGACAAAAAAAATCCACCCATGTCACGCTCTCGGTTCAGGGCGAGATTTCAATCCCGTTACCCACAGTCATGCAAGTGGTTGTGACGCCCCTGGTAGAGGCCGAATTCGAGAAAATGACCGAGCAGTACATCGACAACCTGATTGAACGCTTTGGTGGGGAAGTTTGACGAAGTGCTGCTGGCCGTCAGCTAAGCGTCGCAGGCGGCCAGTCGGCCTTCAGCCCCTTGTGTATTGAAGCGAAGCGCTGATCATTTCATTTTGTGAGACAGTGCGCTTACCTGCATTCATCGAACCTCTCAGGCTTAGGCCGCTGTATGTAAAGGGGTTAGCTCGCGAACCTTGGCCGGGGAAAGCTCCAGCCCGTTGGGCCAGCACAGCGCGCCCGCGTCAATGAAAACCCGTGTGAAGTAATTGGCGTCGCGCAGCTTGTCAAGCAGCGGCCCGGAGCGCGTTGCGAGGTAGGCGGCTCCGTCAAACACGCCGTGCGTGTGGTCGCTGAAGTCCAGCTCCAGTTGGAAATCTCCTGCTGGGCGGGCGTTGAGAACTTTAATCACGATCAGCTCCTTGAATGCGATCCAGCGGTTCAAAGCGCTGGGCACGTTGCCAATTGTCTTGCAACTCGGCTTGATGCACCAGACACCACTCTTTGACAATGGCGGCAACCTTACGCGGCAATTCACCCTCACTCACTGCACCAGTGGCAATATCAACCAAAGCTTCAAAGCCCTGGTACTCCGCATGAATGTGGGGCGGTGGATGATCGTCGTGCCACATGCGGATGACGATTCCAAAAAATATGGAAAGTGTGGGCACGTCTAGTTCTCCTTTGGTGCTGTGTTTGTGCTAGACCGCCGCTTGCCAAAGGTTTCAAAGAAGGCGATCCAGAACGGCTTGCCTTCGCTGTCCTCATTAGCCGCGTCGGCCCAAGTGCGGCTGAAGGTAAGCGAGCGGGATTTGATTTCGTTCCAGGACAGGGGCATTGGCTGAAGCTGTAGGCAAGTGGAGTTACGATGGTAACAACGTAGAAATTATTGGAAAGTTTCCTATGCAACGTGTCGCTATCAGTAGTACAGGCATTTTTATCCCCCCAGAAATCATCACCAACGCCGAGTTGGTCGAGGCCTACAACCGCTATGCGGAACTGGAAAATGCCAGGCATGCCGAAGAAATAAGCGCTGGCTCTTTTGCCCCCCTGACTCCGTCCAGCGTGGAGTTCATAGAGAAGGCCTCAGGCATACAGCGCCGCTACGTGATGGAAAAATCAGGCGTGTTGGACCCGCACCGCATGCGCCCCAAGTTCACGCCTCGCCCCGACTCCGAGTTGTCGCTGATGGCTGAAATTGGAGTCAAAGCCGCGCAGGATGCGCTCAAGCGCGCTGGAAAAACAGTTGCCGATGTGGATGGCCTGATTTGCGCAGCTGCCAATATGCAGCGCGCCTACCCCGCCATGGGCGTGGAAATTCAGACCGCCCTGGGTGTGCAGGGTTTTGCGTTTGACATGAATGTGGCCTGTTCATCGGCCACGTTTGCACTGGAGCTGGCTTACAACGCAGTGCGCAGCGGTACCGCCCGCGCGGTGCTGGTGGTCAACCCGGAAATCACCTCCGCCCACCTGGCTTGGATGGACCGCGACTGTCACTTTATTTTTGGTGATGTGTGCACTGCCATTCTGGTGGAGCGTCTGGACCTGGCACCGTCTGGTGCATTTGAAATCCTGGGAACCAAACTGCTGACCAGCTTTAGCAACAACATCCGCAATAACGCGGGCTTTATGTCGCGCGCTGAAGACCGTGACCCGCAGGACCGGGATCAGCTTTTCCGTCAGGAAGGCCGCAAGGTGTTCAAGGAAGTGTGCCCCATGGCGGCTGAACACATTGAAAAGCATTTGGCTGACCATGCCTACAAGCCTGCCGATATGCGCCGCTTCTGGCTGCATCAGGCCAACCTGTCCATGAATCAGTTCATCGCCCGCAAGTTGCTGGGACGTGACCCCAGCCGCGAAGAAGCACCTGTGATTCTGGACGAGTTCGCCAACACGGCTTCAGCTGGCTCCATCATTGCATTTCACCGCCACCACGACGACATCCAGAGCGGCGAAGTGGGCGTCATCTGCTCGTTCGGCGCGGGATATTCGATAGGTAGCGTGATCGTCAAAAAACTGTGACGCCGAGGGTGCGACTCAAGTCAGGGCGCGCTTGAGCCGTATCTCTTCTACTTTGACGTTTCCTACCGGCACGGTTTTGGCGCTGGACATCTCGCGCTTGAACCCAGCCAATTCATGGAAGCGGATGGCGCGCTCGTTTGCAATAGGAACCCACACGCTCACATGGGTGCAACCTTCGTCCTGCAATCCTTCACGGGCCGCATCCCAAAGAGCCAAGCCGACGCCCTTACCCCAGTGTGCAGGCTTGGCGTAGATGGCCCAGATTTCTCCCATGGTGGGCGGAGTGCCCTTGTCGCGGCTGCGGTCGAACCCGACAAAGCCCACGATCTTGTCCTCATCCAGGGCCACATGCACCTGGGGTTCGCTGTATTCAATCGCCTCACGCCAATAAGCCTGACGTTTTTCCAAAGGAACGTCCGCAATCTTGGAGTCACCGAGTAGCACCTTGAAAGCCTCCTGGACGGTAGCGTTGTGGAGTTCGGCGATGGCTTTTGCGTCACGCAATGTTGCGGGGCGTACCGTGATGGTGGTCGTGCTGGACATGTCTGAATTTCAATTGGAAGCAAAAAATATGGAGTCCGATTGTCGCCGCAAAAAAGCCCCGTACTTGCCAATGGAGAGCTGGGGTAAGCTTGCAACATGTTTGCAATCTCCGGCCGTTTGCTGACGGCGAAAATTCTCATTTTGTGCTGGGCGCTGCTGCCTCACTTTGCAGCCCAGTCCAAGGCATTTGAAGACACCATGGCACAGCGCTTGCAGGCCTGCACTGCATGCCATGGCGATCAGGGCCGCGCCGGGCCGGATGGCTATTACCCGCGCCTTGCTGGCAAGCCTGCGGCGTATCTTTACCAGCAACTGGTCAACTTCAGGGATGGGAACCGGCACTATGCCCCCATGGGAGGACTGCTGGAGCCTTTGGGCGATGCCTACTTGCGCGAAATCGCAGAGCACTTTGCCTCGCTCTCGTTACCTTACCCTGCCCCCGCAGAAAAACAGGTAACGGCTGCAGACTTTGCCAAAGGCAAGAAGCTGGTAACCGATGGCGACCCGGCGCGCCAACTTCCAGCCTGTACCCAATGCCACGGTACGGCACTCACAGGCGTACTGCCCAACGTGCCCGGCCTGCTGGGATTGCCTCAGGACTACCTCAATGCGCAGTTGGGGGCCTGGCGCACTGGACAACGCAAGGCCCACGCGCCAGATTGCATGGGCCAGGTTGCCGACAAACTCACTCGCTCCGACATTTATTCAGTAACCAGTTGGCTGTCCACGCAGCCCGTTCCCGCCAATTCGAACCCGGCGCTGCGGGCACCAGCCTGGCCTGCGGGTTTAAAGGAGTTGTCCTGCGCCAGACCTTCGGTAGCGCAGACCATTCCAAAAGCACCCGCTTCGGCAGAGATTGAGCGTGGCGCCTATCTGGCACGTAT
>CAJBMJ010000425.1 GCA_903954045.1 uncultured beta proteobacterium
AACTTATTCGGGAACATGAAATCGACATTTTGGTTGATCTGCAGGGGCAGACTGCCGGGGCGCGGGCCAACCTTTTGAGCTACCGACCTGCGCCAGTCCAAATCACCTATCTGGGTTTGCCTGCCACCACAGGTTTGTCTTCGATCGACTACGTCATCGCTGACGAATTTCTCATTCCAAAATCAGCGGCGCCTTACTATTCAGAAAAGCCGCTTTACATGCCCGACATTTACCAGGTAAGTGATCGCAAACGCGTAGTTGGGCCCAAACCCAGCCGTGAGAGCTGTGGTTTGCCAAAAGAGGGGTTTGTATTCTGCTCACTTAATAGCAACTATAAATACACGCCTGATGTCTTTGACATTTGGATGAACATCCTGCGTCGTACTCCTGGCAGCGTGCTATGGCTGTTGGCCGACAACCCATGGGCCGAAGCCAACCTGCGCCGCGAAGCCGAGACCCGAGGTATCGAAGCGCAGAGACTTCACTTTGCATCACGGGTGTCACCCGAAAATTATCTGGCTCGTTATGCGGTGGCTGATCTTTTCCTCGACACCTTCCCCTTCAATGCCGGCACCACCGCGAACGATGCACTGTGGATGTGCCTGCCGGTGCTGACGTGCTGTGGGCGCTCGTTTGCATCGCGCATGGCCGGCGCCTTGCTGACAGCGGCCAAGCTCGAGGAGCTGATTACCTATAACTTGAAAGATTATGAGGCGAAGGCGGTGGGGTTAGCCCATGATGTCAAAGAATGCGTGCGTCTGCGCGAGCACCTGAAACACATTCATGAACATGGCGTGCTGTTTGACACGCCCCTTTTTGTGCGCAACCTCGAAGGCCGACTCCAACAACTGGTTGGTGGCCTGTAATGTCCTGCCTAACTCAGGATGACGAGTTGTACATCTGTATGGTGACACGCTCGGCAAACCTGCCATGCTGGTTTGCTACTATTCAGCCAGGATATGTTTCGGAGCGGCAATAAGTGTGGCATCTCTTACACGCCTTCCCAACGTGGGCTTTCTCACATTGGATCAATCGGAAATTGAAAAATGGCGCCAAGAAATCGTGGAAAATTCATCCGAAAACAGGGTTCTGGTCATTTAAGTGAGCAGGTTCAAGCCACATTTGACCGTGCCCTGGCGCTGCACCAGAGCGGGCAGACTATCGAGGCGCAGACAGGCTATTTGGAAGTACTTACATTCCACTCAGAGCACTTCGACAGTCTGCACCTGCTTGGGGTCATAGCGTACCAATCTGACATGCTCGAGTCTGGCATCAAATTGATCTCCAAGGCTATAGAGATCAATCCGGATGCGGCTGCACCCTACAATAATCTGGGAAACGCATTGCTGAAATCTGGACGCTTTGAAGAAGCGATTGAATGTTATGACCAAGCCATCAGTCGCAACCCGAATTATTCCAGCGCCTACAACAACCGTGGAAACGCATTGAAGGAGTTGAACAAGCTGGAAGAAGGCCTGCGCAGTTACAACAGGGCAATCGAACTCAAGCCGGAATACGCCAATGCATACAACAACCGTGGCAACATTCAACGGGCTTTGGGCGTTCCAGTCGAAGCGTTGCTGAGCTACGAGAAGGCCCTCTCGCTCAACCCCAACGATGCAGATATTCACATCAACATGGGTATAGCCCTGTCAGATCTGAAGATGCCAGAGTCCGCGCTGGATTGCTATCAAAAGGCCTTAGGCCTCAATCCACGAAGCACCGCAGCATTCAACAACCGGGGAAAAACCCTGAAAGACCTGAGACGCCTGGACGATGCGGTAGAGAGCTTACAAACGGCATTGGCATTGAAGCCGAATTTTGTAGATGCACACTTGAACCTAGGCATTACATTAGCAGAAATGAGGCGGTTTGACGAAGCCGTCGATTGCTACGGGAAGGCCTTGGAGTTGCGTCCTGATTTTGCCAAGGCCTACGTCAACCGTGGTCTCGCCTTGATGGAGATGTGGCGGTTTGAGGATGCACTCGCTGACTTTAAGAAAGGCTACGAGATCAATCCAGACGCAGAATTTTTGCTCGGTATCCTGCTTCACCAAAAGACGGGGCTGTGTGAATGGGATGGTCTGGACGAGCATTTAATAACACTGGAGAGAAGAGTTCTCGAAGGCCAGCGGGCTAGCCCCCCCTTTGCTTTAATTGGATTGATAGATTCTCCGCAAATACATCGCAAGGCTTCAGAAGTTTATGCTGACGCCAACTACACACCATCGAATTTACCTGTCGAGTTCGCGAAGAAGGCAATAGGTCAACCGATCAGAATTGGCTACTACTCGGCCGATTTCCAAAATCATGCAACCGCCTATTTGATAGCAGGGCTCTTTGAGTCGCATAGTTCTGAAAAATTCAAACTGTACGGATTTTCATTTGGACCCCAAACGCAGGACGACATGCGACAAAGGGTTTCTGCGGCATTTGATCAATTTATCGATATCGGCCAACTCTGCGACCGCGAAGTTGCCGCCCTTTCCAGAGATCTGGGTATTGACATTGCAATCGACCTAAAGGGATACACGGCACACTCCCGTCCCGGGATTTTTGCTGCAAAATGCGCGCCTATTCAAGTCAATTATCTCGGATACCCTGGCACACTGGGTGCCAGCTATTTCGACTACACGATTGCTGACACTACGGTCATTTCGGAACAAACAACTTCCAGCTACAGCGAAAAAATTGTCTACCTGCCCCACTGCTACCAGGTCAATGATTCCAAAAGGCAGATATCCGAACGATCTTTCATGCACAAGGAGCTTGGGCTTCCAGAGTCTGGTTTTGTATTTTGTTGTTTCAATAGCAGCTACAAAATATTGCCTGCAACTTTCGACTGCTGGATGCGCATATTAAAAGCCGCTGAAGGTAGCGTGCTCTGGTTACTCGAGGACACACCGACAGTTGTAAGAAACCTTCGCAACGAAGCCCAAGCACGTGGCATCAGTGGTGATCGCCTGGTCTTTGCCAAACGGATGCCGTTAGCCGACCACCTAGCGCGCCATCGGTGCGCGCACCTTTTCCTCGACACACTGCCATGCAATGCACATACCACCGCCAGTGACGCTCTTTGGGCTGGACTGCCCGTACTAACTCTGCCAGGTGAGGCTTTTCAGGCCCGTGTTGCCGCCAGTCTGCTACATGCTGTAGGGCTTTCAGAACTTGTCATGCACTCTCGACAAGAATATGAAACCACTGCAATAGACATTGCATTGGACAAAAAAAGACACGAATCGATCAAGACGAAATTGCTGGCAAACCTAGCCACGTCCCCACTTTTCAACACACGTCTATTTGTGCAGCATATTGAATCAGCCTTCGAATCCATGCAAGCAAGGTACTTGGCGGGGATGGCACCGGACCATATATGGGTGCAGAAGTGAGTTCACCCTCTGTGCCATCCAATTTTCCACGCCAAAGACTGGGACTTTGCATGATCGTAAAAGACGAGGCGCGTGCGTTGGGGCAGTGCCTGGATTCGGTGCGTGATTGGGTTAGCGAAATGATCGTTGTTGACACTGGCTCTACAGATGAAACCGTGGCCATTGCCAGGACGCATGGAGCAACTGTTAGCCATTTCCCATGGTGTGATGATTTCTCGGCAGCTCGCAACGCCGCGCTTGACTTGGCCACGTGTGAATGGGTTTTAGTGCTCGATGGCGATGAGACCTGTTTTGTCGACAATCAGGCAGACTTCGCACGCGCACTTCAGCAAACCAAGTACGATGGTTTTAGTCTGCCGATCAGCAGTCTGAATGACGACGGCACGCACTCACAGGCGATGGTGTTTCGACTATTTCGGCGCGCTCTACCAAACATGCGCTACCGTGGCGCGATCCATGAACAGCTTGTGGCAGTCGCTGCGAGCCAGGTGCGCACATCCAACTTGTCATCCATTCGCCTGGGGCACGATGGGTACACGACAGCCATTTTTGCAAGCAAGGACAAGGGTAGACGCAATATCCTGTTGTCTCGCAAAGTGGCCAAGTCCCGCCCAAACGATCCGTTCTCATGGTTTGTTCTGGCAATGGCGTTGGCCCAATCAGACCAAGACAGCATGCTTGAATCTGCGCAAACTGCGTTTACCCTACTTGAATCATCCACCGGTAAAGGCCACGGAGAGCAATACGTCGTCAATCTGTATCTAGCAGTAATTGCGGTGCACCAATCGCGCAATCAACCTGATCAGGCGATGGCCTTGGCAGACCGTGCCCTCCAGATATTTCCGGACTCACCGGACCTGCATTACCGCCGGGGCGAGAACCGCATGGCCACCAAAGACTTTGCAGGAGCTGCGGAAGACTTTACTGCCGCACTGTCCTCTGCTGCGTCCAATTTCATGTTAATAGTAAACCCGGCTTCGGTCGGGTACGGGTCTCGAACTGGTCTGGCACAGGCACTACGCCATATGAGTCGCAGCGAGGAAGCGATTGATTTGTTGCGCACCGCTATCACCGAATCACCGCCGACACATTTCAATGCCCATTCCGAACTGGGGTCACTTTTGCTTCAGCGCGGTGCCTTGGACCAAGCCGGGCCAATACTCGAGGAAGCCTACCGGCGCAGCCCCAGCGGGGGTGGCGTCGCGCTCAGCCTTGCTTGGTGTCTCTACAGGACGAAAGACTTTTCCGGCGCAGAAAATGTTTTGCGAGGCCTCGACCATGACCCCAAGGCTGCGCACCTATTGGCACGCGTACTACTGGACTCGGGCAAGGCCATCGAGGCACTTCCAATATTGACAGCAAGCCCACTTCCAGAGGCTTTACTAACTTTAGGCTGGGCACATTTGGTCTTGGGTCAAGCGGAGTTGGCCAACAGCGCATGGGACTCTTGGTCCATACGTGCGTCAGGCCCAAACTCTGCAAGACTCTTAGTTAACATATTTCGTGTCTTGTTATCCCGCGACCCAATCCAAATCCCGTTGAAAGATTGGCCGCTTGAATCATTGCATGAGGCAGACGCATGGCTGATATTGTTGCTGCGCTATCAGCGCCACGATGACGTTGCCTGGGTGATTAACCGCGCGCCGATGCTCGGATGCGGGGTGTGGCCGATTTTGCGTATGCGCTGGGTCCAAATCCTGGTGTTGAACGACAATGCAGACTTGGCGGTACCACTGCTCATTGAAGCAGCCCACGAGCGTCCGGATGATGGACCTGTTTACTACTGGCTGGGACACTGTGCGATGCTCCGCCAGCAACAGGATGAGGCACGAATTATGTTCAGTGAGTGCCTGCGCTGTGACCCCCAACATCCTCAGGCTGTCCAAGCCTTGGCGCTACTGAATTAGCGCGCTGATGCTTCAATGCAAGAACTGGGGCGCCCCCGCCGACTGATCGTCCATTTGCTCCAGCCACGGCTCTGCCAAATAGCGAATCTGTGCATCATTAAACAAAATGCGCTGCATGATGAGAGTCTTCTCACGCTTTTGTTCCGGCAAAAGTGTCTCTGACCGACCCTGGGCCCTAAGTTGTTCGATCAATACGGCGCAAACACCTTCGTACCGCACCACCTGAGCCCAGTCTTCTGACTTGGCCGCATTGAGCATTTTCAGACTGCTTTCCTCAATGGACTTGTAATATTCAATTAGCTGTTGCGACATTTCGTACTCCCGATTACATGGAAAATTGTTGCCTATTTGCAACTTCAGCCTTGATGGCCATCCATGCTTGCTCGATAGGCTGTATCAGCCCAATCGCTTCATCAATCTTCT
>CAJBMJ010000426.1 GCA_903954045.1 uncultured beta proteobacterium
GCTGGTGTCTTGGAATCAGTGCGACCGACGTGCTGACCCTGTGCATCACGCATGGCACGCCCGCTGCGTTGGTTCATGCAGGAACACTTTTATGAAAAACCTAGGAACGTTTTTATGCAAATGGACGTGGTACAAGTCAAAACAGTTGTTTTAGACCTATTTTTATCACGTCCTGATTATAAGGATAATCATGACGCTGATGTAAACAATTATTCACCCAAACACCACCATGATCGCCAGAAGTCGGTCTGGTAAAGCTTGGCCCACATCAAGGCAATTTGATGTCATGCGGGCTTCGGGTGCCCCCTGGCTTAACAAGTACTTTGACCCCACCCTCTGCATGAAGTTGACCGGTGAATCGCAATCGCTGAATGCGGATCAAGCCATACTCCCTAGCCAGACCTGCTGAAATGCTCAATTCATGTAAAATACGTACCCATGCATACTCATTGGGGACTAAGCAATGCAAACCATCAGCGCTACAGAACTCACCAGAAATACCCGCGAGATACTGGACCGCGTAGCCACACGGGGTGAGACCGTCACCATTGAGCGCAATCACACCATGATCGCTCAAATCATGCCTCCACAGAAGACCATGACAGCCTCTCAAGCGTTGGCCGGCCTCGTGTTTCCAATTCTGACCCCGCAACAAGCAAGCTCCTGGCTTCACGAGAGTAAAGAGGGTTTCAGTGACGTGGTGCGTGACCCATGGGCATGATTTTTGATAGCTGTGTTTGGGTGGGTCTGGCGTCCAACCAATTGGACACCCGAGCGGTTGTTGAGGCGGCGGGTGACCTTCCTGTGTTCACGTCCGCCATTTCAATCGGCGAGTTAAGTTTCGGCGTACATTCATGCGCCGACGCGACCGTACGTTCAATGCGTGCAGCGTACCTACGCCAAGTGGAAAGTCGTCCGGTTTTGGAAGTTTCCAAACACACGGCTGCAGCCTTCGGATTACTGGCGGCAGCCGTCAAGCAAAGCGGGCGTTCTCCGCGAGCGCGTTACAACGATCTTTGGATAGCAGCTCAAGCCATTGAGCATGGGTACATCCTGTTGACACTCAACACGGGGGACTTCGCTGACCTACCGGGTTTAAGGATCGCAACGCTCTCGCCGAAGTCTCAAGCATAAGACCGCGCGCCAGAGCTTAGTGAACTGGCATAAGGCCAACGTAGGACAATGCTCTCAAGGCTTCTTAAGAATGCGGCAGAGTGTCAAACAATATCAACTCTGACAATCAGGACGTTTTCAAAGTCAATTTATTTGAAGAAATCGCCAATTTCCCTGGCGACATGGCTTTGGGGGCGAGGCCCGCGTCTAGCGGAATGGAGGCCGCACTGGCCAGCACGCTTTACCCTGCCCTTGCAATGCGCCTCAACCTTCGTTAACTATGCCTTCATAGCACCAACCAATCGTCAGAAACCCATGCTTTCCCCAGCTTCATTTGGCAAACCAGTCCACTAACCAATACACCGTCATGGCCGCTCAGTGCGTGCGACGGGGAATTCTATGCGCAAACCACGCGCGGGAATATACGTTCAGTCGGAGAAATAGGCTCTGACATTGCTACTGAAGTCACAGCATCGGGCCGCTCCAAAGCGTGCACTTGACCTTGATGCTTGTGGCATCTGGACGATGAATAGGGGGCAATCGACCCTGGTCGTGTACAGCAACCCGCTGGGCATCCGGGCAACCGGTACGACATTCCATCCTGAGAAAAGACCCAAGCACCCCCTGAAATGCATGCCCTTTGATATTTTATGTTTTTGGCCGAAAAGCCTACTTCCCCGTTTGCTAGCAATCAGACATTGGAGGCACTGCTGTTCAGTTCAATTGACAAGTGTGCTTCAAGCGATTCACCAGACCAAGCAAACCAAAGGCGTTTCAGCGCATATCCAGTTCACCAAAAGATCACTTCTCCCATCTTGGCTCGAGCCAAGATTGTCTGAAAGACCACTCCATCGACTCATTGTCTTGTCGATTGATTTGAAAAATTCAAACTTTATTGATAACGAGGCCCTTGCTGTTTGCACAAGAACTGGCATGGATGCTGCACCTGAACACGATGTCAACGCGCCATTCGAATAGCCCACTTCGAAGTCTCCCCTTTGTCGCTCAAAACTACGCTGTACTTCGGGTCTATTTTTGCCAGTTTGCTTTTAAAGACGACGGCTTTTCACACAGGATGTACGGCGTTTTCGCATCCAAATAATCCTGCTTCAATTCGTTCATTGACCTTGGCTCAAGCCCTGATTTCGTTTCATCCAAGGCGAAGACATCCGATCCCAGCAAAGACGCTTGGCAGTTTACGAATAGATGCCACTCTGGGCGCTCGCTATCCGCAGTCACGGCATTGCCCGCTTGCATGACCATTGCCATGAAAGCCCATCAGGAGGCGGCCTTTGCAAAAATCGGCGCTTTGGCCTAGCGCGGTACCAAAAGTTGGCTCGAGCCAAGTCATGTCTTTGCAAGGCAATTTATCATCGCCAGCCTAGCAAAGTGCAACGCTTTTCGTGTCTGGCTACCGGCGGATACAGCAATTCTGGGAACACAGCGACCCGGAAGAGGCTTAAGGGAATTGTGCAAAATTGCGCTCCGGACAAACCCATCCGACAAGCGAGAGCATTGGTCGTTGCCAATCTTGGCTCGAGCCAAGATGCAGTAATCTCTTGCGCGCGAAAGCTTTACCTCACAGCTATTGGGTGCACCCAATTCGCAATCCAGCTGATCTCAGTCCAGCCAGCCGTCATATATAGTAAGTTTATCCTAGGGCTATGTTGATTAAGTCCAATTCGCCAAATCCCACCCTATGTGAATCAACGACTTGCAGGTGGCTGTTTTCAAGTCCCAGTACTTGTTCAGCAAAGCCCTAAGTAAAAAAATCAATCTTGGCTTGAGCCAAGATATGGATCAAAACTTTCTTTAGCTTATGTTCAATTTTCTGAGCACAGAATTAATACTCATGATACTAAACGTTGACTTTATATAAATATATGTAAGATAATTTGTATATATCCAATCTCCTTACGGAAGCAATCTCATATGGTCATTACCATCGGCGCAGAAAAAGGCGGCGTAGCCAAGACCCGATTGGCCACTCATATCGCCGCCTTGGCCGCAGCAAACGGGGTGGACGTGGTTTTGCTGGACACTGACAAACAGGGTTCAGCGATGAGTTGGTCGAAGATCCGCAACGATGAGGGTGTAACCCCGTCCATACCGGTGTTGGCACTCCCACCCAATCCGGCGCGCGAACTTGCCAATCTGTCCACCAAATACACCCTGGTGGTGGTAGACATCGGGGCCCAGAATTACCGGACCATGCTGGAGTGCGCGCTGCTGAGCGACATCGTTCTGGTGCCCTGCGGAGCAGACCAGCAAGAAGTTGAGTCCACGCTGAATGTGTTCGACACCCTCAAACAGATGGGCCCGCGCCACGAAAGTGGCGCTATCCCAGCACATGTCGTACTGACCCGGGTTTCTCCGGTGGAAGGCGCCAAGGCCACTGTGGAGTTGCGTGAGTTTTTCGCTGGCGAAGCGGTCTCCGTGTTTGACGCCCAGATTGCCCACCGTGCTGCCTGGCTAGCTACCGGCAAGAGTGGTCGCGCAGTACATGAACTTAAGGGCAAGGAACGTTCGCTCAAGGCCATCAACGAAATGCAGGCTGTCTACGACGAAATTCTCAGCCGGATCAACGCATAGGAGCACCCGCCATGGCAACCGGATTCAAAAAGCGCGAAGTATCAATTGACCGCGTGACCGCCGTCGAGTCGGCAACGGCCGGCGTTCCCATCATCGGCGACGTGCGGATTCCATCGGTCGAACTCGCCCCAGTGAGCGTACTGGCACAGGTGTCCCCGGAAATCATCAAACTTGGCTCGAGCCAAGATCGTCCAATGAGCGCCGTGCACTATCCCGTTGGCAGCGTTCACGACGTTCCGGTCGAACTGGTTAAATCCAACCCTTTCAATCCACGCGCGGTCTACACCAGCACGGCAGTGGACTCCATGGCCGAGTCACTGAAGACCACCGGACAGCGCATTTCGGCCACAGCATATGTGGATGAGCAGGGCGGCATTACCCTGATCGAAGGCGAAACCCGTCTACGAGGGACTCGTACCGCCGGGCTTTCCACCTTGCGTATTGAAATCCGGCCGCGTCCTGCTAGCGACCGCAGCCTCTACGAAGAGGCCCGCGCCGCAAATGTGGAGCGCCGCGACCAGACCCCCCTGGACGATGCCCTCAAATGGAAGGAATTGCTGCAAAAGAAGGTGTACCCCACCCAGGTCGCCCTGGCCAAGGCCTTGGCCCTGAGTGAGGACCATGTCAGCCGCACCCTGGCCCTAGGCAATCTGTCCAGCCGCGTGATCCATGCCGTCGCTGAAAACACTGAGCTACTGAACCACAAAATGCTCAATGCTATCCGGGAATACTGGGAGGTCCTGGGTGACGACAGCACCCTTGAACTGATTCTGGAGGTGGCCAAGAATGGTCTGGGCTACCGGGATGTCACCTCCCGACGCAAGGCCGCCGAAAAAGGCCCGGTCAAACGGCCACGAGCGACCCGCGAAATGCTGCGCTACCGCGGTGCTAAAGGGGAACTCAAGACCTTCGAAGAAGAGGGACGCATGGAGTTCAGCCTAAAAGGTCTCACACCCGAGGTAGCCCACGAGTTGACGACCAAGCTGATGGCGCTGTTTCCCAAAGTCTGAGCAGCATCGGGGGGATAGACCGGACACTAGGCGGGGTGCGACGTTCACCCAGGGGCACTACCAGGCCGCAGTGTCAGTCAAGGATCAGTACCTGTTCTTATAAGGCAGTACCATCAAGCACCGTGAAAAATGGGTACATGGTGAGTGTTTACGGGGACCTGAGGCAGATTGCACTACACCAAACGGGCCGGTATCTTGCCGCAGGCGCTTCAGGCGGGACTTTAAGAGCCACGGGGCAGGGCAGGGGCCCTCCTAGGTCAGAACAGCCCCTGACATCCAGTGTTCTGGCACCCAAAGGTGAGCCTTTACGGGGACATTCACATGGTGAAGCGGGACCAGCTCTCGGACTCACTTTTACAGCCGACGGCCGCTGACAGAAGTCACCCTCCTGCTCTAAGAATCTGGAGCTAGCTCCAGCCAAGGTGAGCTTTTACAGGGAGTCAAGCTTGGAAGCAGAGAAATCGACTGCCGGACGTGAAATTGGTCCCTGAACAACCCCGCAATGCACAAAGGTGAGCTTTTACGGGGACATGAAACAAACCTCAACGCCCCACATCCATCAGCGCCATCCAACAGACCACCGCAAAGGTGAGACGCAACGGGGACCACCTACACGCGTACTAACCACATCTCCAATGTATGTAGGCACTAGCTCTCACAAGAAGTAATGGAAAAAGGGGAAAATGGGGGAGGCTATGCATCACAGGTGAGCTTTTACAGGGACCTACTGGAGCCATACAGTGACAAACCGCCTGCATCTATGCCGTAGGCGCCACCAGGACAGCCGAAATAGGGCAGGGCAACGCCTAGGCTATGCTGCCCTCAAATAAAGGGATCAGAAGACCTCCTAGGGTTCTCAATGGTGAGACTCCACAGGGACCCTGTTCGCTAATGCCCCAGTCTCGAATTGCGGAGTGGTTTCATGCCAGATATACGGTGACTAGGGAGATCCGTATAAACCAGACGGAACGGCAACAGCAGGACTGTGGTCGTGTTCGCCAAAACCAGGCATTTCAGACATTTACGTTCATGCCCTGCACTGTTCGGATTCCTGATAAGCGGTATCTGGTTGTTGGTCAGATTTTATAAAACCCGCTCTACTTTGCTTGAGAGTTATTTTGATAAACAACCCTTGGAATACCTTAAATACCAATTGAGCAAAGCCGAAACCAGTGTTGGCGCGCCCTGGCAGCTGATTCTGTGAGCCTCTACAGGGACCAAGGTGAGTTTCTCCGGGGAGCAGGGTGAGGCAGTACAGGGACTTAAGCGCATTTTGGTGAGCCTTTACGGGGAGCCATGGTGAGTGGATTCAGGGACCAAGGTGAGCCTTTACAGGGGCCCCACACCTGTAGCACTCTTTGTCCAGCGACTTCAGGTCCGGACAAGGCCCTTTGTTAAGGTGAATCGAGGTCCGGTTCATGGAAAGGTGAAAGGCACATGGAATGATTGAAAGGTGAGAAAATATAAACTAGAATTTCACCGACGGGCAAGCATTGCCTGCTGTTTGTAGAAGGACCTGCGAACCTGGAAGGGCTGTCGATGGCGACAAAGAAGAACAAAAGTAAAAGCACGGCGCTGGCGGCAGCCGAATTTGGGGACCTCAAGCAATTCCGCAAGACCAACGAAGCCATCGGGCTGCGGGTAGTGGAGGGCAACCTGTCCTTGTTGTCGCGCAAAGTCTTCAACGTGATGATGTACCACGCGCAGGAAATGAAGGAGCCGGGCCGCAATGCTCCCATCAACACACCATCCTCCAAAAAGTACTTCTGGATTCCCTTGTCCGAACTCGCACGGGATGCCGCCTATGACAGCAAGGACGTGCAATACCTGAAGCAGCAGTTGGAGGACATGCAGAATATCAAGTTGCTGATGGAAAACGAGCGCCAGTGGACCAGTGAGCGCCTAGTGTCCTCGGTGACCCTGGTGAACCCGGAAGGCTTTAACAAGCATTCCGGTCAGGTCTGGTTTGGCTACGCCTTTCCGCCCGAGGTCCATGAGCAGGTTATGGCGCCCAGCACCTACACCCGACTCTCCATCGTATACCAGAGCTCGCTCAAATCCGGTTCGGCGCTGGCCTTGTACGAAATTTGCCGCCGCTACGCCACCAACCCGTCGAAGTTGACCTTTGTCCAACCCTATGAGCACTGGTACGGCGTGATCACCGGCAATCCGGTTTCTGCTGACTCCCTGCCGGAATACAAGTACTTCAAGCGCGATACTCTGAAACCCGCCATTGCCGAAATCAATACGCTTACCGACATCAACATTGAGCTGGTGGAGCACAAGAATGGCCGCCGGGTCGAGAAACTGCAGTTCCGCGTTCAGGAGAACCAGCAGTCCAAGCTGGAGTTCCCCTCGCCACCGGTGATCGACATGGAACTGGTGGGCCGCGTCATGAAGTTTGGGTTCAGCCTGGCGGACGCCTCGGAACTGATCGCCCAACACAGCGACGACATCGTGCGCACGTCCGTGGCGCGGGTCGAGGGCCGCATGGAGTCCAAGAGCCTGAGTCCACTGGAGGCTCCGGCCGGCTATTTCCGCTGGGCGCTGCAGGACGTTGCGCGCAACCAACAGGCTGGTGTGTCTAGCCTAGCCAAGTCCAGCAGCGCCAAAAGGAGCTCCGGCCCCTCGGTCATGGAGAAGTTCCTGGCAGCCCGGGCCCAGGAAGCGCTGGCGGTCTACAAGCAGCTTGATGAAAAAGAACGCAAGCGTATTTTTGAATTGTTTCGACAGCAAAACAGCAGTAAGGCCGTCAAACTCGACAAGGGCATCGAGAGTGCCATGGTGCGGGCACTGTTTTCCGGCTGGTACGCTAAGGAGCTCTGGGGTGAGCCCACGGCCCAGGCCCTGGCCCAGTTCATAGAGCAGTTTGACCAGGGCAGTGACAGCCGGGCCTTGTCGTGACGGCGGGGTCGGCGCCACGGTAGCCCATCCAAAATAACTCCGCGATTTCGCCGTTGTAATCTATCCAATTCCGCGTTTCTTCAGCCGTACTGGTCATTTTCCTGAGGATGCTGTGGTCGTTGCAATTGGTGTGGGATGCGAATTAGCAACGGTGAGGCAGGGCTGCAAGCATGACGGTTTAGCAGACCGCTCTCACGATTGGGCCCTATGGCAGTGCGAATAATCTTAGGGATCTTGTGTCATTCATACCTCCGCATAGCTTCGTCCTACCCGTCGATGTTGGTAAATTTAAAGAAAGCCGCGGGGTGGGGTACAGCGGCCCCGCCTGACCCTTGCTCTGGATCAACGTGGAATTGGCC
>CAJBMJ010000427.1 GCA_903954045.1 uncultured beta proteobacterium
ATGCACGCGATGGGCTTACCGTTACGGTGCCGCTGTTTGTGCTGAACCAGGTGAACGAGGAACGCTGTGAATGGCTGGTGCCCGGCATGCTCAAAGAGAAAGTGCAGGCCTTGCTCAAGACCTTGCACCAACGCCCGCGTTCCAGACTGGTGCCGCTACCCGACACCGCCACCAAATTCACAGAAGCGCTCAATGCGCCCGAGAAGTTTGGCTCTGGCAGCTTGGTAGATGCCGTGCTCAAACTGGTGCGCGAAGCCACCTCGCTGGACATCGTGCGGGCCGATATCAAGGTGGACATGCTAACGCCCCACTATTTCATGAATTTTCGGGTGGTGGACGAACACGGACGGCAGTTGGGTCATGGTCGCAACCTCGGCGCCTTGAAGGCAGAGTTGGGAAAACAGGCGCGCGGGGCCTTTCAGGCGCTGGCCAGCCTGAAGCTTGCGCAAAACCAGACCGCGAAGCCAGACAACAGCGATCCATTTGGAGGCTTGGCGGCAGAGCGTTCTGCGCAGGTAAAAGGAGGAGGCCGAAGGCCGGGGGACACGGAGCAGAGCGCTCTGCAGCCAAGCGTCCTAGCGCCCACCAGTACTGCGTACCAAGCTATCAAAAACGTAGCTACTCCCGCCCCCAGCATTTTGGACGGCCGCTTCACCGCTTGGACTTTCGGTGAACTACCCGAGTTGCTGGAAATCAAAAAAGGTGGCCAGACGCTAATTGGATTCCCGGCCCTGATCGATGCAGGGGATGCTGTCACGGTGGAGGTATTTGACGAGCCTGAAGCGGCCGCCACCAAACACCGTGCAGGACTGCGTCGCCTGTTTGCGCTGCAGATCAAAGACGCGCTGAAGTACCTGGAGAAGAACATTCCCGATCTGCAGAAAATGGCGGTGAGCTACATGAACGTTGGAAAAACCGAGAACAACACGGCTGGTGGCACCATCGAAGAACTCCGCGAGCAGATCATTGCCGTGGCGTTGGACCGTGCGTTCCTACTTGACCCTCTGCCGACCGACGAACTTGCCTTTAAACGCCGCATCGAGGAAGGGCGAGGGCGCCTGACACTGATTGCCAGCGAAGTGGCCCGGATGGCTGGCGTCATATTGCTGGAATACGCTACAGCGGCACGTAAGATCAAGGACACCAAAAATGCACCGGATGCAACTGCGGATACGCAGCAGCAGATCAATCGGCTGATTACCAAGAAGTTTTTGCTTTCCACGCCGTGGGACCGACTACAACATCTGGCTCGGTACCTCAAGGCCATCACCTTGCGGCTGGAGAAATACCGCTCCGACCCGGCTCGAGACGCCGCACGGATGGCCGAACTTCGTCCTCAGGAGCAGCGCTATTGGCGACTGGTGGCAGAGCGCAAAGGCACCGTCGACGAACGTATGCAGGAGTTTCGCTGGCTGCTGGAAGAACTCCGCGTAAGTTTTTTTGCGCAAGAGCTGCGCACCCCGCAGCCAGTCAGCGTGAAACGACTGGACAAAGCCTGGGCACTGCTGGGCTAGGACACGTAATCGCTAGCGAAGTACCATAGCGTCTGGTCCAGTGTGTTGTTCCTATCCAGCGATTTCAATTGGGGAGTAATTTATGAAAGTGATTCTTGGTAAATTGGCCCGAACTCTGTCTGCCGGGGTGTTTTTGTTGGCAACTTCCTGTGCTTTTGCTTCAGATGGACTGCCGCCGGTGCAGGTCAGCGGCAAAGCAGAGTTCATTTCAGGAGGCATTGGTAGCGACGAGTCCAGGGCGATCAAGGGTGCCAGCAAGAATTGGCCTTTGGTGATGGAGTTCTCTGAAAAAGAAGGCTCTCGCAACGTGTATGCGTCAGAAGTCAAGATTCGGGCTACAGATGCCAAGGGTCAAATCGTCATGCAGTCCGACTCCGTTGGCCCATTCTTGTTACTTCGTTTGGAGCCAGGCGACTACACCGTCGAAGCCACCCTGGAAGGAAAACCAATGAGTAAAAAGGCAACCGTGGTCCCTGGAAAATCGTCCCGG
>CAJBMJ010000428.1 GCA_903954045.1 uncultured beta proteobacterium
GAACTTGCGGACGATGTTCTTGTACTTGGGCACGGGGAAGTTGTATTTTTCGGCACCGTATCACAACTCCGAGCTCAGCCCGAGCTCATTGAGACCTGGGTAGGTGTAGCGTGAATATTCCCGGGAGGGTCATCAGGTATGACCGTGACCTGTCAGTTACGATATAGCGCAAGGTTCACATTGACCGTGCCGACGAAAGCCCCTTTTATCGACTGCACTATGACCCTTGACTGAACCGAGCAATGTCAGTCGGGCCCTCGTCTTTATGAGCACTTTTGGCGCATCGAACCAAACTAATGCCCGCGCAAAATTCCGTGACACCAATGGAAGATTGGTTGGCAGTAATTGCCCAAGCACTATTGCTCAGTAGACACGTGCCCCGCTCATCGTGTACGAATTTACTCAGCGATAAGTGTCCTGCAAACAAAGAGCGGATGTGTTTTGCTCCTAAGTACTACTGAGAACTGCATCCGCCTCCATTTGGACTTTGAATTCAGGGTTTACGAAACTTGTCAGAACAAAAGTGCAAGCTGGTTTTACAGCCTCAAAAACCTCGAACTGTGCCTTTGCAATATCAGGAAAATCAGCATAGTCTCTCAAATACACGCGTAGACGCACGACTTCCTTCTCGCTCGCTCCGACTTCGATCAATGCACCTAGAATCAACCGCAAAACTTGGCGGGTTTGCAGGTAAACATCGTCGCCACCCACAAGGTGCCCCTGCCAATCAACGGGCAAAGTTCCTGACACGAACACTAGTTTTCCTACTTTGACTGCGCGAGAGTAGGCCAATTGGGACGCCCATGCGGTTAAGGCCGGTACTTGCTGTCGATCTGTCAACACCAATCATGCCCTCGTAATATAAGCCGGCAAGGTTTGCGCCTCACGGAGATGACCGTAGACACGGCCTTCCGGAAAGTATTCAGCATGTAGCTGAACTGATGATGCGACCTCCTCACCTTCTGTAAATGCAATATAGGCAAGCAGCATATCCATGCCTGCCGAGACGCCCGCTGAAGTCCAGACAGAACCGTCACGTGTGTAACGTTCTTCGACAACTTCGATTCCGGCTTCGCGCAACTTATCTATAACTTTCCAATTGGTGCATACGCGTCGACCAGGAAGTACTTTTGCTCCTAACAAAATGAAGCTGCCCGAGCACACAGACATTAGCGTTGTGCCTTCTTGCGCGTGTCTTTGCACGAAACTACAGATATCAGGCTGCCCCATTTCTTCAAAGGCCGCAAATCCACCAGGTATCAACAGTTGTTTAAGCTCGCTTGCTCCGGAAAAATCGGTGTCAGGTAAAACCCGCATCCCGTGTGCACACCGAACCGGATCTAGGGTACGAGCTACCAAGCGTGGCGCTGGTCCACCGGCATACTTGTGCCACATACCTACCATTTCCCATGGGCCTTGGAAGTCAAGCTCCTCGACACCGGGATAAATCAGGAACCCGAAACTCATTTTCGCCTACCCGTTTCCGCCAACGCACCTGACGAAGTATTTATACCAAGAAGCTTCAAAGCAGCTGCCACCTGCAAATCCATCAGATCCGCAAGCTTTAATCCCTTTCGTGGACGGTGCCAGACACCGGAATACTGAAGCAAGGCCAGAATATTGAAGGCTGCAATTCGGGTGTCATCAACCTCGAACTCGCCACTGGCAGCGCCATCGCTAATGAGATCTCTGAATATTTTCAATAGTGCTCTTTGGCGCTCACGTAAAGCTTCACTGTGCTCTGGCAATAAGACCTGGGTTAGATAGCGTGGACCGTATAAGTGGGCATTCACCAATGACGCCGCTCCGCCACTGCCCAACTCAACTTTGAGTTGGGCTCGAATAACGTGAACCATGCGCTCCTGCGCTGTACCCTTATGTGCGGCTGCTGCACTAAGGTCTGTGTGAAGTTTTTCAAGGATAAAGTCCATGCATGCATAAAGCAGCTCCTCCTTGGTTCCAAAATAATGGTACAGCGACGGACCTGTCATTTGTAGCGTGTCTGCAATTTCGACCGTGGTCGTTGCGTCAAAACCTCGGGCTGAAAATGCGTCAAGCGCTACAGCAATGATGCGCTTGCGAAGTGCCGCACGCTTTGCGGCAATACGTTCACTGGCCACGGTGCCCCCAGCAAACCATAGTAATAAACCTGCCCGAAGATCCGGGGACTTTTTGTTGAATCATGATTCTGTTCGGTGTTTGCGCGGCAATGGAGCCGGATCCAGGAAACGTCGGATGACATTGGACGTTATTTTCGCCACATCCGTCGCTTCTGTACCTGAACTCTGCAAAGAACCTATCCAGGTCATGCTCCCGACCGAAAAAACGTCACCCCGACCAACTGGCGCCAATGCCACGTCGGACCGTGCTTTCGCGTCCTTAAACGGCGGCACGTACGACAACAATTCCTCTTTCGTTCTGAGCATACTCTCTGCGTGCCCCTCAGACCGTGCGAGCCACCAAGTTTGCATTGGCGTGCCTAAATCGGCATCGCAGCGATCGATTTCCCATCCAGAAGCACCACCACCCCACCAGCCGCTGTGACCAAAGGTATCTGCACCTACACCCTCGAATACAAAGGCCATTTCGACGGTCTGAGCGTCTTCGCATTTCCGATAGTACGATGCGCGCTCAAATCCCTGCGCTGCCATGCCAACCCCAACAATTTGCTGCGGGGGGCGGCCCAAGCGACGCCAAATACCACCATACTCGCCGGTGAATGCGCAATGATATTCTCCTGGAGGAGCAATGCTTGGCCGCGTTCCATCTTCGGCCCGCCGGACCTCAATAGCATCTGCCTCCTCGTCACATGCCGTTCGCCAGTAAAAGCCATTGCCACCCAAGTACAGCATCCGTCCACCGTTTTGAAGATAACGCCATAAACCATCCCACATAGCCGTGCTTGTGTATTCGGGATGATGACCCGTTAGCACGACGCGATAAGGTTCAAGCGCGTCCGCACCGAGGCGGTGAAGATCGTGATCGGTAATGACGTCAAACGCCTGTCCTTGCGCCGTAAGCCAGTCCAGCAGCCAGCTGTCAGCCACCAACCCCCAGGGCCTGTGACCAGGGGAAACACTCCACAGAGGGTGGCGGCTGCTCCCCCAGAGGACGCCTTGTCCATCCGGGTGTCGTTCGTATATGGAGCGGCCATGGGCTGGGTGAATAGCATCTAGTCTCATTTCCGCCAAATGATCTACATCGGTTACTGGCTCCCCCCGCATGTCCTCGGGGGCGTTTGCGTAAGCAAGATAGGAAAATGTCGGAAGCAAAACTGCCAACGGGTGACGGGGTCGTGTCGCGCCGCTTACAAAGAAGCTCACATAACTTGGTTTCTGCTGTCCGTCGGCAAGTAGACGAAACGCGTAAGCCCCGCTTGCCAAATCGTCTGGAACATGCCAGGCCGTCGTTTGATTCCAATGTGCATCAAGTAACGTGTCAGAATTGAAGTGCAGTGCTGTGTATTGCGCTGGTGATTGCTGAGGCCCCTGAAAGCGTCCATCCCAACGCACACCTCGCACTGCGCTGTAGGGTCGCTGGGGTTCAACCAGAGTCGCACACTGGGCGAGATCCTGGACACTGCACCCTGTACCAAGCCGAGCGCGCAGCAAGCATGCCGAAGCTGGTTTGTGCAAAGCAGATAACTCCCAAGATGAGCACGCCAGGCCATCCGCACCTTCTTCGCATGCGAGCAAACCCGTGGGTGTCAGTGACTCAATGCAGACGCGCGGCAACACAGACACCAAGTCCAAGCGCACATCCGCGCTGACATGTTTTTCGTCATGCGTTCCCAAATGCAGGCGACTCGGTGACCCCTGTGGTGGTGGTGAAACTGGGAGCCAGCTCTCAGTCCAGGAGGCTGCGATACCATCAGGCACGGTGGCCCTGCACAAAGCTGTTCGGACTCGCAGTTTCCAAGAATCAATGTTTCCCTGGTTTGCATGAAAGTCCAACACCAACATCGTCCAGTCGCCGCTCGGCAGTTCCAGTTCCAACGCGCCCCTCCCAGGTAGCACTGATATGACCAAGGTTGAATATTGACGATTTCGCACGCGCAGATCAATTCCAATGCCAAAGCCGTCGACACCCCGCAGTGTAATTACATGTCCCGGCGCACCGCGTGCCATCCTTTGTACAGCGAGCACCAGACTAAGCTCAGACCAAGCAGCTAGCCCGGCACTATCCGCTTGCACCTGTGCTCCAGCGATTAGTCTCTGCATCTGCGGACCATGAGTAGTTGCGGGTACTTCTGACACCGCGGAAATGCGTTCGGTGGGGCCATGAGGTCGACCGTTGGCCTGGCGCTCGTCATTGGCGCATCCAATGTGCACGATGTCAACTTGTGTCTGGTGCGGCAAACTTGCGTGAAGCACAACCGGTTGTCCAGGTTGAACCACCCATGGCACAGCGTAACCAGATGGGGCCTGCGCGAGAGTATGCTGTTTGGAAGACATACGAGTTATTGCTAAATTGCGCCGCCTTGAAGCGGCAAACGTGGATTTGCTACGTTGGTCACCGAAAGCCAGTCCGCGATCAGGGCGGGTTTGGCTTCTCCTTCGATCTCTACAGTCACCGTGTAGACGGCGCGAAACTGACTTGGCGAGCGCAAGCTCAGGGCCTTCAACACGAGATGACCACGGATTCGACTGTCGACCAGCACCGGGGAAAGCAGGCGAAGTCGATCGAAACCGTAGTTCAGCGTGGATACCTCATCAGTTGGACGCGCTATAACGTCATTGACCATGCGCGTGAGCAGTGAAATCGTGAGAAAGCCGAAGGCAATCGTTTTCCCGAAAGGGCTATGTGCGGCAGCATACTTTGGGTCTACGTGCATCCGGTCGGGATCTTCTGTGACGTTGCCAAATTCATTAATGCGCTGCTGTGTCACGTCAATCCAGCGTGAGGTACCAATGGTTTGCCCCAAATATGTGAGAGCATTGACATCTTCGAATAATTTAATCATAGAGAGTCCCCTGATAGTTGATAGGAATTGCACTGAATGTGTCAGTCAAGCAATGGAAGTTCGCCTGCTAAGTTGCGGGTTCCAACCCGGTCAATTTTTCCGTTGGAGAGCAATGGAAAAGCGGGTATGACGCGAATGCTCTTCGGAACCTTGTAGTTGGCCAAGTTTTGCCGGCACAGGTCTTTCAGTTCCTCGACTTTGGCTATAGCATCACTGCAACTGATGACCGCATGAACGGCCTCACCGTAGCGCTCGTCGGGCAAGCCCACCACCACCACTTGGGAGATGCCGGGGTGTGTTTCCAGTAACTGCTCGACTTCTCGCGGGTAGACGTTGTATCCCCCTGACTTAATCATCTCCTTGCTTCGCCCTTGCAACACGACGTTGCCATCCGCTCGTTGCGTGGCCAAATCCCCCGTATGAAGCCACCCATCGGAGGTAAATGCCTCTGCGGTAGCCAAAGGATCAGCGAAGTATCCGACAAAGATCAACTGACCGCGCGCCTGAATCTCTCCAACTTCGCCAATGGCACAGGTCTGATTCTCGGCATTTGCAATTCGAAACTCGAAATGGGGATCAAAGCGACCAATGCAGTGCGTCAGCACCTCATCCGTTGCACCATCGTCAGAATAGCTGCCGGAGCTGGTCGTCTCGGTTTGTCCGTATTCAACAAAGACGGGAACACCGATCTGACGCAACTTGGCAAGCGTCTGCGCTGAAACCGCTCCGCCACCAATACAAATGCTGTTCAAGTGACGCAAATCCTCAGGAGCAAAGGATGGATCGCGCACACACTCATGAAACATCGCGGGCACTTGAAGCCAGCAGTCCACCCGCTCATCGCGAATCAATTGCAAACTGCCTGCAGCGGAGAATCGCTGCTGAAATACGATGCTACCGCCGCCCACCAAAGCAGAAAGCGTAAGGTTCATGAGACAGCCTACATGGTTGACTGGCAAGTTGCACAGGTAGCGCGGTCGTTTGGGGTTGAGTCGTGCGCGCTGCACGCTCGCTGCAAGAAGCAGTCCTTTGTGCGAAAGCATGGCAGCTTTGGGCTTTCCGGTAGTGCCTGATGTAAATACAATCGCAGCGGCGTCAGATGTCGCCACTTTTGGTGGCGGGGCCACTATCGCTTGAGACTGCCCGACAGACAATTTTCGCAACGCATCTAAACAATTCGCCACACTTTCAAACGCAACAACCGGGGGTAACTTCACTACGGCCCCTGCTGACTTAATGAGTTCCAGGAAGTCCTGTCCCTCGAAGGAACGAAGGGTGACTAGCAAGCGTGGCGCTGCGCGTGACAAGGCTTCGGCAACCTCCGCGGCTTTGTATCGCGGGTTCAGACCAACATAGACAGCACCAATGCGGCTCGCCGCCATCAGTACCAACAGATATTCCGGCCGTGGCGTACTCAGCAAAGCGATACGATCACCTGCTGAAACCCCGCACGCCGTGAAGGCGACAGCGAATTGATCTACCAATGAGTTGACTTCGTGCCAGTTCCAGTGGCTCCCCTCAAAACTAACACATGGTGCCTCTGGAGCGCGACTGGCGTGCTCGACGAAGACCTCATCAATACGCCTCCAATCAGCTACTTGAACTTCAGAAACCATGCGCCTCTTTCATTTACTAAACGATAAAACATTTTTTGATTAGTAGATTCTAATGCTTTAAAATTTGGACGCAATAGGTGTGTGATGAATGGGAGAGAACCGACGACATGGTGACCCCCACTAAATGAATCCGAAAGACAGAAAAAGATGACCTCTCATCAGACGCAGAAGCGTGCTCTGCTCATCATTGACGTGCAGAACGAATACTTTACGGGGAATCTGCGTATTGAATACCCGGACGTTGATCAATCACTGGCTAACATCTGCAATGCGATGGACGCTGCGCGGGCAGCTGGAATTGCCGTCGTTGTTGTCCAACACGTCGGCCCTGAAACCTCCCCGATAGCCGGACGGGGCAGCAAGGGCGCAGAGTTGCACCCGAGCATCGCCAAGCGGTATCGCGACGTGCTCATCGAGAAAAACATGACTAGCGCGCTCAATGGAACTGTGCTCGGTGCGTGGTTGAGCGAGCGCGAGATCGACACCCTCACTGTAGTCGGCTACATGACGCACAACTGTGTCACAGCAACTGCTCTGCAGGCCGCAAAAGAAGGCTGGAGGGTTGAACTGCTGCACGATGCTTGCGGTTCAGTTTCGTATGCGAATGCAGTTGGAAGTGCAACTGCAGAGGAAATCCACAGGATCTTTACAGTGGTCCTGCACACCGGTTTTGCAGCAGTAGCAACCACTGGTCAATGGCTGAGTGCTATCAAGAACGGCGAAGCGCTGGTTGCGGACAACATTTTCCATTCAAACCAACGCGCCTTGGCCTCCCGGCTTGGGGGGTAATAGTTTTATCGTGAACAGGAGAAAAAATGCCTTACGCAATGGTCAATGGTGCAAAACTTTATTATGAAGATACTGGCGGTGATAAGCCAGTTGTCTTGTTTACGCATGGAATCTTCTTTTCCAACGCCATGTTCGAGCCGCAATTTGAAGCACTGAGCGCGCGGTATCGTTGCATCGGGCTGGATTGGCGTGGTCAAGGACAAAGTGAAGTCACATTGGGTGGGTACGATGTTGACAATTTGGCACGCGACTGCATGACTTTGATGACCTATTTGGGTGTCGAGCAATTCCACTGGGTGGGACTCTCGATTGGTGGCGTCGTTGGCATTCGCATGGCAGCCGAGCAACCATCGCGCATCAGAAGTTTGTTTGCGATTGGTGCCGCTGCCGATTGTGAACCTTACGAAAAGCTCGTCAAATACGAAACCCTGTTTGACAAAATTCTTGTTGAAGGATTCGAGTCGATTCGCGCCCCAATGGCTCCGATCATCTTTGGACCAGATTTTCTGACCGACGCGTCTCGAGTTGCGCTAAAGGAACAGTGGCTCGACATCATGTGTGCAAACGACAGAGTGGCCTGTTGCCGCGCGGCGGCGCCGATTTTGCGCCGTCGCGACATTCGCTATCTGCTTCCGCACGTAAAGTGCCCTGTCTTTGTCACCACTGGCGAACACGATGGGGCAAATGGCCCCGCGCGTGCGCAGATGATTCATAGCGGAATAGCCAACTCCAAGCTCGAAATAATTCCGCGTGCTGGACATACGCCCACCATCGAGGAGCCGGCCGTTCTCAACGCGATGCTGATGAAGTTTCTTGAGCAACACGCTGGATTTCCTGAGGGGATGCCGCCCGCGTGACATCCAATTCAATTGAAACACCATACCGTTCCCTGGCGAACCATCAAATTCCGAGTAACCCTGTTCACACTTACTATTTTTATCGTCAGCCTGTGGACCCTGTCGTACTTTGCCAACCGCACCCTCCAGAGTGACATCGCGCGACTGGCGGGTGAACAGCAGTTCACCACCGCACACATCGTAGCTGGCAAGGTTAACGAGCAACTGACCGATCGCATTTCAGTGCTCCAAGGTGCGGCGCAGAGGGTGAATCCAGCCATGCTGGCTGACGGGGGTATTACAGTCCTTGTTGGAACAGCGTCCGAGTTTTAGTGTTCTTTTCAACGGGGGTTACTTCGTCACTGATGTGCTAGGCACCGCACAGACGTCTGTTCCGGTTGCGCTCGGGCGAGTGGGTACGAACTACATGGAACGCGAGCACATTGCAGCAGCCCTGAAAGACGGCAAGGCCGAAGTCAGCATCCCCGCGATTGGGAAGACACTGAAAATGCCGGTTTTTTCAATCGCCGTGCCGATTCGCGATGCACAGGGCGTCATTGTTGGCAGTCTGGTGGGGGTGATTGACCTGAGTCGGCCTAACTTTCTGGACAACATCACCAACAGCCCCTACGGAACAACGGGTGGCTACCTGCTGATTGACTCGGGAACCCGCACCATCATCACCGCCACTGACAAGAGTCGCATCATGGAGGTGCTGGTTCCGGGTTTTAACCCGCTCGCTGATCGCTTCATCCGTGGCGAAGAAGGCACCGGCATTGCCGTCAACACCAAGGGTGTGGAGGTGCTAGCATCAGGCAAGAACATTCCAGCGGCCAACTGGCACATCGTCGTATTTCTTCCCGTAGCTGAAGCTTTTGCACCCATTCAGGATATGCAAAGGTGCATGTTCCTGGCCACGCTGGTCTTGACCCTGCTGGATGCTGCCCATGCATTGGCCCAAGCGCCCGTACTAGCCTGAAAATTTCACCGCAGCAGGTAGGCGGTCCCGCCCGAAGGCACGTTGTCATTGGTATCTGACGCCAATGCAACAAAGGACCGCCAATGCCAGAATGTACCGAAGATTTGGGCTCACAGAAGATTGAATTTGGTCGAATTGGGCGGCGTGTTGTGGAAGGCCGATTTGACGGCGGTAGCATGACCAGCGATGGCGGAGTCATGTTGCTCGGTTAGGTTGACAGAAAGCTCGGCCTGATGAATGCGGCGGCACGCTGCATCAATGACCCACGCGATCCAGCGCTGATCAAGCACCGGGTGGTAGACATGCTGCGTCAACGTGTCTATGCACTGGCACAGGGCTGGGAAGATCTCAACGACCACCAGTCACTGCGCCAGGATGTGGCCGTGCAAACCGCCGTTGGCGTGGATGAAGCATTGTCCAGCGCACCGACCCTGTGCCGCCTGGAGAAGTGGGCGAGTCGGCAGACAGCGGTCAAACTCCACGAAGTGCTGGTGGAGCAGTTCATTGCCAATTTCAAGACGCCGCCAAAAGAACTGGTGCTGGACTTTGATGCAACGGACAACCCGCTGCATGGGCAGCAGGAGGGACGCTTCTTTCACGGGTACTACGACAGTTATTGCTATCTCCCGTTGTACGTGTTTTGCGGTCAGCAGCTGTTGTGTGCCTATTTGCGCCCCAGCCGCATTGACGGGGCCAGACATGCTGCTGCCATTTTGAAGCTGCTGGTGACAAGGCTGCGTCAAGTCTGGCCCGATGTACGCATCGTGTTTCGTGGCGACTCGGGGTTTTGCCGCCAAA
>CAJBMJ010000429.1 GCA_903954045.1 uncultured beta proteobacterium
GAACCGCAGCTTGGACAGCCACTGCGCCACATCGTCCACATAGGTGAATACGGCCGGGATCACCAGCAGGCTCAGAAAAGTAGAGGTAATCAGTCCGCCGATGACGGCAATCGCCATAGGGGCCCGAAAGCTGGTGTCTGCTGCGCCCCAGCCAACGGCAATGGGCAGCATGCCCGCGCCCATGGCCAGGGTGGTCATGATGATGGGACGGGCGCGCTTATGGCAGGCATCCAGCAGCGCGTCCCAGCGCGACAGGCCAGGCACCACCGGATGGCCGTCGCTGCCGTCGTGACCGCGGCGAGCCAAAATGGCGTATTCCACCAGCAAAATCGAGTTTTTGGTCGCCACCCCCATCAGCATGATCAACCCGATCAGCGAGGGCATGGAAAAGCTTTTGTCGGCCAGCAGCAAACCCACAAACGCACCACCCAAAGAAAGGGGGAGGGCGGCCAGAATGGTGACGGGATGCAGGAAGCCCTTGAACAGCAGCACCAGCACGATGTAGATGCACAGCACGCCGGTGAGCATGGCCAACCCGAAGCTGGCAAAGAGTTCGCCCATCACTTCCGCATCGCCCACCTCCCGAATGGCTACGCCCGCCGGGAGGTTTTTGATGGCAGGCAGGTTTTGCACTGCGATGGCGACCTCGCCCAAGGGCAAGCCGGAGAGTTCGATATCAAAGTTGATATTGCGTGAGCGGTCATAGCGGTCAATGACAGCGGGGCCACCCGACACCTCTAGGGTGGCAACCTGGCTGAGCATCACCGGCCCCTTGCTTCCCGGAACCGTCAGGCGGCCCAGAAGATCAAGGTCACTGCGGGCTGCAGCGTCGAGTTTGACCACGATGGGCACCTGGCGCTGGCTCAGGTTCAACTTGGGCAATGATGCGTCGTAGTCCCCCACGGTGGCAATGCGCAGTGTTTCTCCGATGGCGGTGCTGGTCACGCCACGCTCGGCGGCACGGCTAAAGTCGGGCCGAACCGCGATTTCCGGGCGCACCAGGCTCGCGCTGGAGGCGATGTTGCCCAGGCCCTGAATGGAGCGGATGTCTTTTTCCACTGCCCGTGCCGCAGTTGAGAGTGCGACGGGGTCTTCTCCGGTCAGCACCAGAATGTATTTCTCTCCGGAGCCGCCCAGGCCCACCTTGCTGCGAACGCCTGGCAAAGTCTCCAGCGCAGTCCGGATGTCTTGCTCGATGCTCTGCTTGAGCGGTCGTGTACCCCGCTCGTCGAGCTGGATGGTAAGCGTGGATTTGCGCGCCTCAGACACACCTTGGGGTGCAAACGGGTCGCTACCCGCTGCGCCGCCCCCAATGGTGGTGTAAATGCTCTTGACGTGGGGCACCTGCATCAGACGCAAGCGTGCATCTTCCGACACGGCCTTGGTCTGTGCAAGGGTGGATCCCGGCGCCAACTCGAGGTAAACCTGAGTTTGCGAATTGTCGTCAGGCGGAATGAAGCCTTTGGGCAGCAGCGGGATCAGCATCAGGGAACCCACAAAGAATGCGCCCGCCCCCACCATGGTGAGGAATCGGTGTTTGATGCACCAACTGGCCCATTTGATGTAGATACCCATCCAGCGAGGATCTTGATGGGCGGTCACGATCGGTTTGAGAATGTAGGCCGCCATCATGGGGGTTAGAACGCGGGCCACCAGCAAAGAGGCGGCCACGGCCAGAGAGGCAGTCCAGCCAAACTGCTTGAAAAACTTGCCGGGAATACCGGCCATAAAGGCTGTGGGCAAAAACACGGCAATCAGGGTGAAGGTGGTGGCGATCACCGCCAGACCGATCTCGTCGGCCGCTTCCATGGCAGCTTTGTAAGGCGTCTTGCCCATGCGCAGATGGCGCACGATGTTCTCCACCTCCACAATGGCATCGTCCACCAGAATGCCTATGACCAGCGACATGGCCAGCAAGGTCACCACGTTGATGGTGAAGCCCAGATAGTGCATACCAATAAAGGCCGGAATGGCCGACAAGGGCAGGGCCACTGCAGACACAAAGGTCGCTCGCCAATCTCTGAGGAAAAGCCACACCACCAGCACCGCCAGGGCGGCGCCTTCATACAGCAGGTGCATGGAGCCTTCAAACTCTTCCTGCACAGGCGTTACAAAATCGAAGGCCTCGGTAATCTGCATTTCAGGCTGTTGCGTGCGCAGCTCTTCAATCGCCTTGCGAACAGCCTCGCCCACTTCCACTTCACTGGCACCTTTGCTGCGCGCCACCTCAAAGCCCACCACCGGCTTTCCGTTCAGAAGAGCGGCCGATTTCGGATCGGCAATGGTGTCTTTAATGGTGGCCACCTGGTCCAGCCGAATTCGACGACCATCGGACAAGGACAGCTCCATGGCTTCGAGTTCGCGCGCAGATGTCACCGTGGCCAGTGTGCGCATGGGTTGCTCACCGCCGCCCATGTCCGTGCGGCCACCGGCCGAGTCCTGCTGCATGGATTTGAGCTGCCGCGAGATATCTGCTGCGGTGGCTCCCAGGGCCTGCAACCGAACCGGGTCCAGCGCCACCTGCACCTGGCGGTCCGCGCCTCCCACCCGGTTGACCGCCCCCACACCACGCACAGACAGCAGTCGGCGGGTAATGGTGTTGTCGACAAACCAGCTCAGCGCCTCGTCGTCCATCTGGGCGGAGCCCACGGTGTAGGCCAATACGGGAGAGCCCGCCAGATTGATCTTGTTGACTACCGGGTCGCGCAGGTCGGAGGGCAAATCTGCCCGGGCCTGGGCCACGGCAGAGCGCACGTCGTCCAGCGCTTCCTGACCTGGCTTCTCCAGCCGGAACTCGGCCGTAATGGTGACACCACCGTCTTGCACCTTGGTGTAGATGTGCTTGAGTCCCTGCGTGGTCGCAATCGAGTTTTCCAGCTTGCGCGCCACTTCGGTCTCAAGTTGGGCGGGTGCGGCCCCCGGCAAGGAGGCTGAAACCGTGATTGTGGGCAGGTCCAGATCGGGGAACTGCTGCACCTTCATGGCGTTGAATGACAGCAGACCGGCAAAGGTCAGCATGACGAATAGCATCATTCCCGCAATCGGGTTTTTGATGGACCAGGCGGATACATTCATCGCATCCGCTCCTTATTTGCCTGCTGCGGCAGTAGCGTTGTTGATACGGACGGTGTCGCCGTCATTGAGGAAGCCAGCGCCAGTCACTGCAATCGTGGCATCCGCTGGAAGCCCCTGGGTAATTTCGACCAGATCACCCATGCGCCGGCCCACGCCTACCTTTTGTTGCGACACCCGGTTGGCCTGTCCGATGGTGAAGACAAAGTTGAAACCGTCCCGCACGACCACTGCCTGTTGGGGCACTGTCAGGGCCGCGCTGGATCCCAATTCGAACTCGCCACGTGCAAACATCCCTGCGCGGGCCACCCCGGCGGGGTTGGTAAGCAGGTCTACATAGACTAAGGCATTGCGCGTCTGCGGGTCCACTGTGGGCGCCACCATGCGCACCTTGCCAGTCACCTGCGCTCCACTGGCCAGCGTGATGGACACTTTGTCTGCGGGCTTTACCCGTTCCAGCTCTGCCGATGTCACTTCGGCACGCCATTCCAGCCGGCCCTGGCGAATGAGGCGAAACAACTCGGTTCCGCTGCCCAGAACCGCACCGACCGTGGCGCTGCGGGCCGAGATTACGCCGCTGTCTGGCGCAAGCACCTGGGTATGCTTTAGCCGCAGCTGCTGCACGGCCAGTGTGGCGCGCGCGCTCTCCAGTCGCGCTTTGGCGGTGAGTTCTGCGGTGAGCAACTGGTTGGTTTGCTGTCCGCTCAAAACCCCGGTGGGTTGCAGTGCGCGGGCCCTGTCGGCGTTGGCTGCGGCTTCTGCGGCTTGGGCTTGGGCTTCTGCCACCATGGCGTTGGCCTGGGCAACATCGGCGGCAACGGAGTCAGAAGCAAATACCGCAATGACTTGGCCCCGGTTGACCTGGTCTCCGACATTGACGCGCACTTCGCTCAGGCGCAGGCCGTTGGCCTCCGCACCAATGCTGGCTTCCTGCCAGGCCGCAATATTTCCATTGGCGGCCAATCGCAACGGTAGTTTGCTCTGCTGGGCCTTGGCCGTTGTCACAGTCATAGACGGCTTAGGCGCATTGGAGGTTTGAACGGTCTTGCTGTCCTGCGCCATGGCCCAAGGGGCCAAAAACAGGGTCAAAGAAACAAGAAAAACGGGACGAACAACAGGCAGCAGTGTGATCATGGGACTAAGGATGCAGGCATCGGTACTTTTTCGCGTGGGCTCAGAGCTTAACGGTTGGCGCCACGCTGCGCGCGATGGCGTACGATCAGCCCCAAATTTTCTCATCTATTCGCCCACATGACAGACCTATACGCAGTGATTGGCAACCCCATCAGCCAGAGCAAATCTCCGTTCATTCACACTGCTTTTGCCAAAAAAACACAGCAGGATCTCATCTACGAGAAGCTTGAAGGCCCCCTGGGCGGTTTTGCTGAGGCGGTAGATGCCTTTCGCAAGGCAGGTGGCAGAGGGCTGAACGTGACCACCCCTTTCAAACTGGATGCCTTTGC
>CAJBMJ010000430.1 GCA_903954045.1 uncultured beta proteobacterium
CGATCCTTGATGGCTTCGATCAGTGGTAACGAGAAAACGGCCCGGCGCGGTTGGTGGTTCATGTCAACCCGACGAACCAGCGGAAGAGCGGAGGTCTGTCCTACCCGGCTGGGCATCTCCAATCGCCGGTAGCGTCCGCCCTCAGATAAGGGTCGGCTGTGGTACCAACTTTCCAGCGAGGGCGTTGCCGAGCCAAGAATGACTTTGGCGCTTTCCAGTTTTCCGCGGTAGACCGCCAGGTCGCGGGCTGAATAGCGTGCACCTTCGCTGCTTTTATAGCTGGGGTCATGTTCTTCGTCGACCACGATCAAGCGCAGGCGGGGCAGCGAGGCAAATACCGCCATGCGCGTGCCCAGCACAATGCGCGCGGATCCACTGTGCGCGGCCAGCCAGCTCTTGAGTCTTTGTGGATTGGTCATGCCACTGTGCAGGGAGACGACGGAGCCATCGCCAAAAAGGGGTTCAAACCGGGATTTGAAGCGTGATTCCAGTTGCGGTGTCAGGTTGATTTCCGGCACCATCACCAGCGCCTGAGCCTGTGGGTCGGCTTGCAGGGCAGCATAAACACAGTGCAGGTATACCTCGGTTTTTCCACTGCCCGTGGCACCAAATAAAAGAAAAGGCCCGTTCTGGCGGTCGATCTGGTCCACCACGGCTTCCTGCTCGGAAGTCAGCTTGGGGGGCTGATGCTTTCTTTCTGCCGGAAATGTGGGTCCTGCAGGTCGCTTCAAGCGCCGCTGCATTTGCAAAGGCGAGAGTTCGCGC
The DNA here is from genome assembly GCA_903954045.1 of uncultured beta proteobacterium. Lineage (GTDB taxonomy): Bacteria > Pseudomonadota > Gammaproteobacteria > Burkholderiales > Burkholderiaceae_C > Allorhodoferax. The sequence continues at coordinate 766 of CAJBMJ010000430.1, forward strand.
AGTTGGGGTGGCAGGGCGGCCAGTGCCACTTCGCCCGCCGAACGCTGGTAATACTGGGCAGCAAAGCCCACCAACTGTTGCCATGCAGCGCTTAAAGGGGCTATGCCCTCCAGCACGCCTGCAATGGAGCGGACTTTTTCGGGGTCAAACTCTCCAGTGGTTTCCTGTGCATCGGCGCTCCAGACCACCCCCAGCGTCTCTCTTTGGCCCAACGGCACGCGCACTAAAGTGCCCGGCGCATAGGCGCTGGGACTTTGGTAAGTCAGCACTGGCCCCAGGGCTGCATGGGCGGGGGTGTTCACTAAAACGCTGATCCAGTGGGTCATGCGAGAAAACGCTACTTGAGGCACCTTGTTGATGTGATTATGAGGAAAGAGGCCTAAGTGCTTGATTTCAAACTACTTTATGTGCATTCCAACATTTCTGTGGATAACTTTGTGCATATCTCGGTTTGACACCCGCCAAAGCCTTCAAAATCAAGGCTTTCGCTGAAATGCCCACAAAAAAAGCAAACTAAAAAATCCTTATAAATCAATCACTTACATTCGCTATGGAGTTTGTAGCGATTGCGCTTCCAAAAAAATAGCAAAAGGGCCCCGCTATCATTTTTTTGTGCATAAGTAACATTGTCGGGTTTAAAAATGGCCCAAAAAGTATGGTATGCAATTTTGAACCCGGCACATGGGCGTCTAGTTGCGCAATTTTTTGGAGTGGCTGTGCACCGCCTCCACCAGTGCCGCGACATGCTCCGGTGGTGTGTACTGGCTGATGCCGTGGCCCAAATTGAAGATGTGGGTTGGCCCTGTTCCGCTTCCCTGAAAAGGTTTGCCAAAGCTGTCCAAGACCTTGGCTACTTCCAAAGCAATAGCAGCCGGTGGCGCGAACAGTACGTTGGGGTCGATATTGCCTTGCAGCGCTTTGCCGGGGTTGCTCACGCCGGGTGCATATTCAGCGCCCCCCACCAAAGCGCGGGCTCGCGCCAGGTTGACCGTCCAATCCAGTCCCAGCACTTCGCAGTCCAGCGCCTGCATTTCTTGCAGCCACAAGCCGCCGCCTTTGGTAAACACAATACGCGGCACGATCTTGCCGTCGGTGCCGTGTCGTTTCAATTGTGAGAGCACCCGGGCGGTATAGGCCAGACTGAACGCCTGAAATGCGCCATCCGCAAGTACCCCCCCCCAACTATCAAAAATCATGACGGCCTGGGCACCGGCGTCGATCTGGGCGTTAAGGTAGGCAGCCACAGCATCCGCGTTGACGGCCAGCATGGTGTGCATCAGGTCAGGGCGGCTGTAGAGCATGGTTTTGACCAAACGGTAGTCATCGCTGCCTTTGCCTTCCACCATGTAGCAGGCCAGTGTCCAGGGGCTGCCCGAAAAACCAATCAATGGAACGCGACCTTTGCCATCCTGTGTAAGTGCTTTGCGGATGCTGCTTACTGCATCAAACACGTATTGCAGTTTGGCCATGTCAGGTACTTCGAGCTTGGCCACATCCGCTTCTGTTTTGACCGGTGAAGCAAAACGCGGCCCCTCGCCTTGGGCAAAGCTCAACCCCAGGCCCATGGCGTCTGGCACGGTAAGGATGTCGCTAAACAAAATAGCCGCATCCAGCGGATAGCGCTCCAGTGGCTGCAAGGTGACTTCGGTGGCGAAGTCACGGTTGGTGGCCAGCCCCATAAAGCTGCCCGCCTTGGCGCGCGTGGCACAGTACTCGGGCAAATAGCGTCCGGCTTGGCGCATCAGCCACATCGGCGTGTGCGGAGTAGCCTGGCGCATACAGGCTTGCAGGAAAGTCGGGTTGTGGAGGGAGTCAAAAGTGGTAGCGTTCATGCCCCACATTGTCGCAGTTCCCTTTGCGGGCTTACGACTGCATCAGCCGCCAGGCCAAATAGGTTCCGAGTGCAGCGTTGCCTGCGGCAAACAACACAACCATTACGCTGCCAATGCCATTCAAAGCGTAACTTCGCGCAATCCAGCTCAGCACCAGCGACAGCAGGTTGAGCGCCACCATAACCCAGAACAAGGGATTTCGCGGTTGATATAGGCGTGAAACCTTCACAGTACGCCGCTTCAGGGCACCAAACGAACCGCTGCAATGGCCAGCCAGCCCAAAGTGAAATTAACAACGATCCATTTATGCAAGCGCATGGCTTCCTTGCCAGCCGAAGGCCAGTCCAATTCGGTCATGGCGCGCTTGAACTTTGTAAATGCGCCCCAGTAGATATAGGCAAAGATCACCATCATCAACAGACCCAAAACCAGCATGAGGTTCCAGCCTAGTGGCACGCCACCTTGACCGGTTGCGGCTTTGACCGCCCGATAGACATTGGTGTACAGATGGCTGCCGGTCGTAAACAGGGCGACGATAGAAATGAGGACCACCGGGAAAAATCGTTTCCAAACGGCTCCCATCAACATCAGACGCTCGGGTGCTTGGTAAAGCATGACAGCCGCTGGCCGCAAGGCCAGCAGCATGAATGCCATGCCACCCATCCAGAATATGGCCGCCACAAGATGAATCAGCTTGAACAAATCAGTCATGTGGCGTCAATCATAGTTCTTCAGTTGCTTTTCAGAAATTCAAGTTGTTTGTTGAATTCCGGACAGAAGCCAGCCACTGTTTCCCTGGCGGGCCTTAACCAAATGCCATACCTCGTCGAACGCCTCTTCTGGTTCGCCGCTGTCTGAACGAATCACGCCCGTGAAGCGTACGCTTACCAGGTAACGGTTCGCGTCCTCGTCCACCTCGATGACATCAGCCTGGATACTGACAACGTCAGTCTTCTGCGCGGAAGTGCCGCGGTCTGCCAGATCCATCTTCAGCTCTGCAAACATTTCAGGGGTGGTGAACTGCCGAATGTCATCCAGATCACCCGCATCGTTGGCGGCCTGTAAACGAATAAAGTTGACTTTGGCATTGCGCTCGAAACCCGCAGTGTCGAAGTCGGCAGGAATGCGGCTGGCGTTGCCGGTCGCACCAATGCCGGATCCAATGGCCGAACCGATGACGCTTCCGCCACTGGCTGGCATTGACACCTTGTAGGCAGGCGCGTTGTTCAGCGTGGTGTCATCGGCATCGCGTCCCGTACCCGGGTTGACGTGGGCGTACTGCATTCCACCGGGACCCGTTGCACTGGTTTTTTGCGCCGCCGCACGCTTTCGCATGAAGAAGCCAATGGCTACCATGATGGCAGCAGCGATCAGGCCCATCATCACCATGGATGCCAGCTCATCACCAAAGCCCAGGTGGGAAGCCAGTGCGGCCAGGCCCAATCCAGCGGCGAGTCCGGCAATCGGGCCCATCCAGGAGCGCTTGGGCGCGGCTGCAGCAGCCCCAGCGGCGCCTGGTGCGGCTGCGGCGGGCGCGGCTGCGGGTGCTTTGTCGGCAGTCGCCTGGCGTTGGGTACCCATGGATTTACCAGAGCCCATGCGTTTTGCGGCTTCAGCGTCCATTGCCACACTTGAAAGGCCGATCGTAAAGATCACGGCCAAGACGGAAAGCAAGCGTTTCATAAAAAAACTCCTAAAAAAATGAAATTCCGGGTCTAAGGATATAGAAGAAAACACTCTAAAAAAAGCAGCAGTTTATGGATCTTAACTTCTGAAAAACAGAACTATCAGGGTGTGAACACTCGACCTTCATAGATTGGAGCGGCGCGTTCGGCGTTTGAGCAGGACGCGCAGGCGCCATACCAACTTGACTCCCACATAGCCTAGCGCCGCGCCGCCAGTGGCGAACATGCCCATACCCAGCACGGTAGGCCAGCCAAATTCAGCCAGCCATGATGGGGGGCCATCCGCAGGGAGCGTGCCCGGCGCCACGGGGGCGCCCAAAACCAAAGCGCCCGCTTGGTAAGCCAACCAGAGCCAAAAACCAATGGTGAACGGATTGGTGACCATCGTCATGGCTGCTGCTGCCGGTATGTTGGCTCGCCACCAGGTGCAGTGCGCGGTTGCCACCACAATTTGAGCGAATGGAATCACAAAGGCCCAAAAAGTGCCAACGGCGACGCCCCGTGCCACTGCTTCGTGCTGAAGTCGCCACAGCTGTGGGTGAAGTAGTCGGCCTGCCACCGGTTGCAACCAGGGATGTGCAGACAACACTTCGCGATTCGGTAAATTCCTGTCGAGTTTTTCTTTCCAATGGGATCGTTTGGCCATCATTGAAGCCCAGTCTTACTGCTTGCGGACTTCATCGCAACCATTGCGGCTGCCCCCAGCGCAAGAATCACAAATCCGATACCCCAGACAAACCAAGCCAGTGGTGCGATCCAACTCGATAACGAAGGCAGCGTCGAGAGGGCTGTTCCAAGCCATGGCAAAACGGTTGTGGCCATTGACTCAACGATCGCCACCAGATCCGGTGGAAACCAGGTTCCCAACCAGCCTGGGAGAGACATTCGCTCCATCTCTTGCGCTGTACCAGCCAAGTTCCCGACACTGTTGAGAGACCAGACTGCCAGGGATTGGAAGAGCCAAATGGAGAAGGACCAGATGGCGAGCAGTGTCAGAACCAGAAACCATGCAATCGAATACAACATGAAAAGTCGAACGCCTTGTTATTGAGACGAACCAATGATGCAGAACTGGCGCGCTCTGGAACAGCAGGAAATTCGGTTGGAATAGTACTGTTTTTACGAACTGTAATGCGCTATTTTTCAGATTAAACATGCTCATATGGGACTAAACTCAAGCCACACAGCAGTCTTTGAAGACCGCTTTATTTTTTTGTGAGGCTCCTATGCAAACAATTGCTCCCCTGTGGCTGTGGGCCACCTTCATCGGCATCGTGCTGGTGTCTCTGTTCGTTGACTTTGTCGTGCTCAAAAAGCAGGGCGCGCACGACATTGGCGTCAAAGAGGCGCTGAACTGGTCCATGGTCTGGATCGCTTTGAGTTTCATGTTCAACGGACTTTTCTGGTGGGCTGTCAAAGACAGTACCGGCTCTACAGAAATTGCGAACACCAAGTCACTGGAATTTTTGACTGGCTACCTGATTGAGAAGTCGTTGGCGGTAGATAACATCTTTGTATTCCTGATGATCTTTACCTACTTTGCTGTGCCCACGGCCTTTCAAAAGCGGGTCCTGATGATCGGCATCATCGGCGCGATTGTGTTGCGCACCATCATGATCCTGGTGGGTGGTTGGCTTCTGGCCGAATTCCACTGGATTTTGTATGTGTTCGGCGCATTCCTGATCCTTACAGGCGTAAAGATGTGGTGGGCGGCTGGCAAAGAGCCCGATCTCAATGACAACCCTGCTTTGAAATTGCTGCGCAAAATGTTGCCTGTGAGCAAAAACTACGACGGTGAAAAATTCTGGACCGTGGAAAACGGCAAGAAAATTGCCACCCCACTGTTTATGGTCATCTGCCTGATTGCGTTGACCGACGTGATTTTTGCGGTGGACTCCATTCCGGCCATTTTTGCCATCACCAGCGACCCGTTCATTGTGTTGACGAGCAACGTGTTTGCTATTTTGGGCTTGCGTGCCATGTATTTCCTGCTCGCTGCCGTAGCCAACAAATTCCATCTGCTCAATTACGGCCTGGCAGTGATCCTGGTGTTCATTGGAACCAAGATGTGTCTTATCGACATCTACAAAATCCCGGTCGGTGTTTCGCTGGGTGTCGTGGTTGGCATATTGGCGCTGACTATGCTGTTGAGCGTACGCTCGTCCACAGCACAACCCAAGGGCTGAACCGTTCGTCATGGCCGCTGCTGCAGTGAATCAGATGCGCCCGAGCTTTCTGCCCAAAGAGGCGGTAGCCGGTGCATTGCTGGTGTTTATCGCGGTGCTAGCGATGGTCGTTGTGAATTCACCCTGGGGCCCAGCCTACCAGTCGCTTTTGTCGACATCCTTCAGCATCGGGCCCACCGGTGGTGGCATAGAGATGAAGGTCTCCTACTGGATCAAGAACGCGTTGATGGCGCTGTTCTTCTTCTTTGTGGGCCTCGAACTCAAGCGGGAAATGCTGGAAGGGCAGTTGTCACATCTGAAAGCGGCTCTGTTGCCTATTTTGGCGGCCGCTGGAGGCATGGCAGTGCCCGCGCTTCTGTATTTGGGCTTTGCCAGTAGTGCTGGCTTTGGCCAGGGATGGGCGATTCCGTCCGCTACGGATATTGCCTTCGCGTTGGGTGTGCTTTCTTTGCTGGGCAATCGGGTACCTGCGGCGCTCAAGGCATTCCTGCTGGCAGTCGCGGTGGTGGATGACCTTGGCGCAATTCTCATCGTCGCCTTCTTTTATACCGAGCAGGTCTTTTTCGACTATTTGCTGATGGCCTCCGGTGTCACCGCCTTGCTGTTGGCGATGGGGCGATTGAAGATCGCTTCAATAGGTTTGTACATCCTGGTTGGCGTTGTGCTCTGGGTCATGATGTTCGAATCAGGCATCAGCCCGACGATTGCTGGTGTGATCGTCGCCGCTTGTGTGCCGTTGAAGGCCAAAGACGGTCACAGCCCCCTGCACGAGGCTGAGCACCGATTCCGGCCGTGGGTGTTGTTCGGCATCATGCCGGTGTTTGCCTTTGCGAACGCGGGCATCAGTCTGGAGGGTGCAGGCCAGTACCTGTTGCACCCAATCACGCTGGGAGCGGCATTCGGGTTGGCAGTGGGAAAACCTGTTGGAATTGCTTTGATGACTTATGTGGGCGCCAAGCTCATGAAGGCGAGCATGCCGGGCAATTTAACGCAGACCATCGGTGTGGGTTGTGTTGCCGGAGTGGGCTTTACCATGAGCCTGTTTGTTGGCGCCTTGGCTTTTGATTCTCCTGCACTGGCCACACCGGTTCGCCTGGGTGTGTATGCAGGATCGATTTTTTCTGCATTGTTGGGGCTGATGATTTTGACCTACTCCTTGCCCAAATCAGCGAGCACGGAGTCACCCCAGGCCGAGGATCAAACTCGCCCGTTCATTTCGGTCGAGCCGAAATATGAAGTTTTCGACAGGGCGAAACCCTGACCAGTAGTGCCTCAGAGCGCTGGTTGCAGTAGCCGCTGGACCAGCGGGTGGTGAACTTTCTTTTCGGTTCCAATCGCAAAAAAATGTTCGATCACGCCGTCGCAAGGTCCGATACGCTGCACGGCGTAGTGCGCCAGCAAATCGTCGTGTGCCCATTCGGCTGCCGGGAACACGCCCATGCCGCCGGCACCGAAGGTTTTCAACAAGGCACTGTCGGCAAACTCTCCCACAATGCGCGGTCGCATGCCGCGCTGCTCAAACCAGAGGTCCAGGCGGGCACGCACCGCCGTGTGCGCAGTCGGCAGCAAAAAAGGTACGTTTACCAGACTTTTCGGGAATTCCTGGCTGGCAGTCTTTGCCATGGCCGGCGTTCCGTACCAGGCCATGGTGGATGTGCCCAGGGAGTGGCTGTAAAGCTTGATGTTGGGATTCGCTGGCGCGGGCCGGTCTGAGAGCACCACGTCCAAGCGGTGCAAGGCCAGATCACCCAGTAAATCGTCCAGATTTCCTTCTTCGCACAAGAGGCGCAGGTTCGGCTCTCGAATGATGGGCTGCAGCAAACGGCGAACCACCAGTTTGGGCAGACTGTCACAAATGCCCACTACCAGTCGAACGGTGGGGGTGCTCACAGCGTCACGCACGCGGGCTCGCAAGTTCTCGCCCAGCTGAAATATCTGGTCAGCTTCCTGCATGGCAGCCATGCCTGCATCGGTAAGTGCCAGTCCGCGGCCTGCCGGTTTCAGGAGTGCATAGCCCAGGGATCGCTCCAGTTCGCGTACTTGTGCGCTCACGGTTTGTACCGCCATGTCCAGCTTTTCAGCCGCGCGGGAAATGCCGCCTTCCTTTGCAACAACCCAAAAGTAGTACAGATGTTTGTAATTGAAGGGCGTACTCATATTCAGTTTATTTGGGAATTTAATTAAGAAATTGTCTGCTTTTTTAGAATTGAATGGCCGCCTATCGTCGAGGCTTCTTTCAACCAAAGGAGAAAACTCGATGCAGGTCATTTTTGAATCCCGTGATAACGAAGGTGGTCAGATGCGTGAACTTTCCGTGGAGCGGGTGCGATTCGCCCTTCGCCGTTTGACGGGCTGGGTACCACGCGCAAAAGTGCAGTTCACTGACGTCAATGGGCCACGCGGCGGTGTGGATAAATGCTGCCAGATAGAACTGAATACTGAGACTGTGGGCACAGTAGTCATTACCTCGCTGGCGCGGGATTGGCGCGCTGCACTGGACCGCTCTTTGGGGCGCGCGAGACGGGTTTTGACGAGAAGCTTGCAACGAAATCAAAAGCCCGTGCGCGGTCGTGCGCCCAAGCTTGCCCTCGACAGTTAAGCGCAGTTTTTAGTTAGTCAGTGCAAGCAAACACCTTAAACCCGAGTCCCATCGATGCAAAGCTTTCTTGACCCTGCCATTTTGTTTTTTGTTTTTGGAATCTTGGCTGGGTCATTGAAGTCAAATCTTGAAATCCCTCCTCAGATATCACGATTCTTGTCGCTCTACCTGCTGATGGCATTGGGTCTCAAGGGCGGCTTTGCATTGGCCCAGTCGGGAATGACGGTTGAGGTACTGGTGAGCCTGGGCGCGGCAGTGGGCATGGCGATTTTGGTGCCGATGCTGGGCTATCTGACTCTGCGCCGGTTTCTTAGCGGTTTTGATGCGGCTGCCATTGCCGCGACCTATGGCTCAGTGAGCGCGGTGACATTCATCACGGCCGTTCAATATCTGGATACCCACGGTATCGAGTTCGGCGGTCACATGGCAGCCGCCATGGCGCTGATGGAGTCTCCTGCCATCGTGCTGGCGGTGTTGTTGGCCAATCATGCGCGCCACACAGCGGCTGCCAGCTGCGGATTCGGCTTGGCTTCGGCTACCAATGCCCCATTGGGCCGGATCCTTCACGAGGCACTTACTGATGGAGCCCAGCTCTTGCTTTTGGGTGCAATGGTCATTGGCATGCTCACCGGCGATTCGGGTCAGGCTGCCCTGAAGCCTTTCTCGGTCGATTTGTTCAAAGGCATGCTGGCCTTCTTTTTGCTGGACATGGGCTTACTGGCAGCACGCAACATGGGCAAGCTCAAAGGCCAGTCTGTCTGGTTGCTTATCTATGCGATGGCCGGTCCCTTGGTACATGCCGGTCTCGCACTGGTATTGGGTTGGATATTGGACATGTCGCCTGGCAATACGGCCTTGTTGATGGTCTTGTCTGCCAGTGCCTCGTACATCGCGGTTCCTGCAGTCATTCGCCATGCCATCCCTGAAGCTAACCCGTCTTTGTATTTCGGAATGTCCTTGGGCTTGACCTTCCCCTTCAATATCTTGATCGGCATTCCGCTCTATGTGCATATTGCACAGCATTTACTTTGACGACTTCACTCTCAACCATCCTTGAAAAGGACATTGAAATGCGCAAATATCCGCACAACAGCCCGCAGGCAGCCGCCAGAATCGTTGCTTTATTACCATCTTTGCGGATGTTGATGTCAACAACGCCGAGTACGACCTACTCGACCGCCTCGCGGTGCACGTTCTGTTGGGGTTGGATCGTGACGCAGTGCTTGAGGTCAGAGCGGCGACAGGTTTGCGCGGTGCCAAGTCCTGTGTTCAATCAGCAAGCATTTGTTTTGCACCACCTGCAGACCCGCAGCACGGGCCTTCGCGGCAGCGGCCTCGTTGGAAATGCCCAGTTGCATCCAGACAGCGGGCGCTCCAACGGCAATGGCTTCGTCCACCACGGGTGGCACGTCATCACTGTTGCGAAATACATTGACCAGTTCAAGGCGTTCATGCTGGGCAGCATCCGCCAAAGTGGCGTAAACCTTTTCACCCAGAATCGGTGTGCCTGACGCCGCTGCCACCGGGTTGATCGGGACGATGCGCCAGCCCTGCTGCTGCATGTAGGCCGACACCCTGTAGCTTTCGCGATGCTGTTTGGGGGAGAGGCCCACCACGGCCACGGTGCGGGGTTGGGATACCAGGGCGCGGATAGGTTCGGCTTCAGTGTTCATGGATGGTATGCCTGCGCGGATGGCGCAGAGCCAAGTCAAATTGTGGCCAGTGCTGAGCGCAGTTCTCCCACACTCAAAATCTCGGACAAAACCACAGGCGGCTTTCCGGGCTGGTGCAACACGTAGACCGGCACTCCGCTGCGGCCCAATGCTTCAAGAGCCCGGGTGATGGCCGGGTCACGGCGGGTCCAATCGGCGCGCAGCAAAGTGACGCGCTTGGCGGCAAAGTCGGCCATGACGTCGGCGTTGGCGAGGGTGGTTTTCTTGTTGTACTGGCAAGTGATGCACCATGCTGCGGTGAAATCGACGAACACGGCATTGCCCCGGGCCATCTCGGCCTGAACGCGATCGGGCGTCCATGCGTGCCAGGTACCCTGGCTGGGGATGCCGGCTGCGTTGAGGCTGGTGTTTGGGCTGGGTACATCCTCTAATTTGAAGATGTTTTGGCCTGTAGCCCACACCAATAGTGCGCAAGCTGCTATCGAAAAACTAGCAACCACCTTGCGGCTGGTGCCCGTCAGGTTGAGTGACCACACCACCAGGCTGACCATTAACAACAGTGCCAGCAGGCTGGCCGCGCCATCCACGCCACTGAGGTGCCCTAGCACCCACACCAACCACACCACCGTGGCCCACATGGGAAAAGCCATGAAAGTGCGCAAGGTGTTCATCCAGGCCCCCGGTTTGGGCAGCCAGTTTGCGACGGCGGGCACCCAGGTCGCAGCCAGGTAAGGCAAAGCCAACCCCAGACCAAGGGCCGCAAAAATGCCTAGCGCTTGCGCGGCAGGCAGCGCAATGGCGTAACCCAAAGAGGCGCCCATGAATGGAGCAGTGCAGGGCGAGGCAATAGCCACTGCCAGCACGCCCGTCAAAAACGCATCGCCCAGCGGATGGCTCAGTTGCAGCGAGGCCACTCGGCTCGGAAGTACGATACCCACCTCCAGCAGTCCCACAAGGATCAGGCCCAGTAAGGTAAACAGCAAGGCCAGTGCAGCAATCACAGGCGGTGACTGCAGCTGAAAGCCCCAGCCCAGTTGCTCCCCTCCGGCCCGCAATCCCAACATCAAGCCGCCCAAGGCCAAAAACGACAGCACGACACCTGCGGTGTAGGCCAAGCCCTGCGCGCGCAATTCTGATCGGTGCGTGCCGCTGTGCTTTGCAAACCCAAGCACCTTGATGGCCAGCACGGGAAACACGCAGGGCATCAGATTCAGAATCAGGCCCCCCAACATGGCCGCCACCAATGCGCCAAGCAAGCTGCTCATGCCGCCAGGGCCAGGCGCGGATGCGTTACGGGTATTGGCATCCAGTGCCGCCTGCAATGCAGGGGACACGGTCGCCGGGGGTGCAACCACTGGCCACGCGCCCTCAACTTTGGCAACGGTGGCCAGGCTCTCTTTGCCCAGCGCGAGCACGATGGGCAAGCTCTCGGGGCTCTCCAGTCGTTGGGCCGACAGGGGCAATGCGACGGACCAGACATCTCCAGCCCAGCTTTGCCCATTGGCTTGCTCGGTAGTGGGAATGGCCGCCGTTTCCACTATCTCGGTTGTTTCTGGAAACAGACTCAAAGGCTTGCCCTGCCAGTGGCTTGGCAATCCGCGCACCGTGAAGCTCAGGTTTGTGCTGCTGACTCTGGCCGTGGCCGGTCCGCCAAAGGGCTTGGGGTTGGCAGCCAGCGCAGCGTCGAAATCGGCACCCGCCAAGGCCATGGAGCCGCGCGTGGGAATGCGCAGCACAAAGTTGCCTTCCTGCGGAATGCATTCCTGGCGGCAGACCAGCCAGGAGGCAAACAGCTTGACTTCCAGGTCTGGTGCGAGCACATCGGGCTTGAAGGCCGGTGTGATGGTGAGCGGCACCGGCAACAGCACCTTGCCCTCGTAACCCAGATTGGCCAGGGTGCCAACCTTGATTTTTTGCGGGGTGGGCCAGGCGATGTCACCTGCACTCACGCCCGCTGGCAGGGTCCATTGCAGTTGGGTGGGCAAGCCGGAGTCTCCAGCGTTTTTCCAGTAAGTGTGCCAATGCGCTTGGTGGTCAAGCTGCAGGCCGACCCAGATGGTTTTGCCGGGATCGACGCCATCGGGCGCATGGGCAATGAGTTCGGCGCGGACCTGCTCGGTTTGCACCACGGCACCCAAACCACTGCCTTGTGTGCCGGTTTTTAGACTGAATTGGGCATTTGCGCCCGTGGATATTGCACAAGCAGCTATGAAAATACTAGCAAGTACAAGGCGCCGCCGCAGCTCAAAGACAAAAGGAAAACGTACGAAAGAGGAGGGGGGGCAAAGAAACATGAACAAGACAGAGTGCAGCACAGGGTTAGAAGTTCCAGAGGGATTGGCTCAGAGGTCCAAATTGGCTTTGGTGAACACCGCAGGCAGCTTGGTGGGGCCCTTGATACGCAGCTGTTTGTGGATGCTTTCGCGTCCAAACACCACTTCGATGTTGGCCACCGCAACGCCAAAGTGGGGTGCCAGAAAGCGCACCATGTGATCCGTCGCCTTGCCGTCTTTGGGGGCTGCGGTGACGCTGACTTTGAGTTGCGGCCCCTTGGGCTTGCCGATAGCGTCTTTGGCGGCGGCGGGCTTGCCCAGAATGTTGACCACCAGCACGTCCCCATCCCAGCCGAAAAACGAGTCGCCGGTGACATTGCGTGGTTTTGTGCTGGATGCTGGAGCAGGGGCTTGGGCCATGCTTTGATAATACGCCGCAGGGCCGCCCCAAGGCGGATACACCCCCTTGGGGGGGCAGCGACCCAAGCGCAGCGGGGAGCGTGGGGGCAACAATGAGCGCCGCAGGGCCGCCCCAAGGCGGATACACCCCCTTGGGGGGTAGCGACCCGCGCGGCGGCGGAGCGTGGGGGCACAATCTAGGCCATGTCCCAGCCCCGCATTCTTCTGGTCACGCTCAACGCCAAGTACATCCACGCCTCTTTGGGCTTGCGTTACTTGCTGGCCAACATGGCACGGCATGGGGGAGGGGATTTGCGCGAAGCGACCAGTCTGCACGAGTTCACCATTCACAGCCCTGCGCAGGAGGTGGTGGATGCGCTGTTGGCGCAGTTGGAAACGTCGTTGGGCAGAGACTCAGACCTGGCACCGGGCTCTTCTGCTCACCCAATCGCCTTGAATTCGGCCCCAAATGCGCTTGAGATTGTGGGTTTTGGCGTGTATATCTGGAACATCACCCAAACCACCGAAGTAGTGCGCCTGCTCAAAAGCCAGCGTCCCCAGGTCAAGGTCATTCTGGGTGGCCCCGAGGTGAGCCATGAGCTCGAGGGCCGCGAGATCGTGCTTTTGTCCGACCATGTGATC
>CAJBMJ010000431.1 GCA_903954045.1 uncultured beta proteobacterium
AGACTTCGACGCGGCAAGCGTTGATCGCTCGCACTCTGCAACCCGTCAATATGAATTGCTGGTGCGCCCCGATGATGTGCTGCATGACGACGCCAGCATGACCCGGGCGCGTGTAGTCAGCAAGGTTTTTCGTGGCGCCAACTTTCTCTATACGCTGGAGCTGCCGTCAGGCCAGCGCGTGCTGTCACTGGTGCCCAGCCACCACGACCATGCCGCGGGTGAAGCCATCGGCATTCGCCTCGACCTGGACCACCTGGTAGTGTTTCCGGTGTAATTTCCCGGTCTGATTCAGCGGGTGCGCCCAGCCCGGTAGGAAGCTTTTGTTTGACTCAGCGTTGCCCCCAGGCCCTCGGCGGCAGCCATTCTGGCCATTGCTTTACCGGCATGGGCGTGGGTGATGGCCAAACCCAAGGCATCGGCGGCGTCCGGTCCGGGAAGACCCGGAAGCGACAACAAGCGGCGCACCATTTCTTGCACCTGCGTTTTTTGTGCTCTGCCGTGCCCCGCCACAGCCTGCTTCATTTGCAGCGCTGTGTATTCCGCCACCGGCAGTTCACGCGATACCAGCGCAGTAATCAGCGCGCCGCGTGCCTGGCCGAGCAGCAGGGTGGACTGTGGGTTAACGTTCACAAACACGATTTCTATGGAAGCGCAGGTAGGTTGGTAGCGCTGCACCACTTCACCTATTCCGTCAAACAGCACTTTGAGCCGAGCAGGTAGGGCCCCGGTATCGAGATGCTGCGTGCTGATAGTGCCGCTGGCTACGTAGACCATGCCAGCGCCGTACACATCCACCACTCCAAAGCCGGTGGTGCGCAGACCCGGATCAATTCCCAAAATTCGCATGCTATAAGTTTATGAGCGGCTGACGCTTATTCAGCCAGCGCTAGACGCCAAAATGCCATCGAACGGAGTGGAAAAATACGGGCGCTGCAAAGCACAGGGCATCCACCCGGTCGAGCAGTCCCCCGGCGCCAGTGACCGATTTGCCCTGCGTTCCCCAGCTAGGAATACCACGGTCGCGCTTGAGCGCTTTCATCACCAGATGCCCCATGGACCCCGCCAGGCAGGCAATGAAGCTGAAGGCAAATGCAGTGCCCGGCACCCAGGGTGTAATGCCCGCCAGCAGGGCTCCACAGAGACTGGCCACCAGAACGCCAATCCACCAGCTGCGCCAGTTGAAACTCTGGCTGATGGCCGGAGCCACCGCAGGGCGCTGCAGTTTGCGGGACACCAGATGCTGGGTCACCATGCAGACTTGCACCACGATCACCAGAAAAAACACCATGAAGGCATTTTTGTTGTCGTATCCCGGAAAGCGCAGCATCAAGAGCGCGGGCACATGGCTCATGCCGTAAATGCACACCATGATGCCCCATTGCAGCTTGGCGTTGCGCTCCAGAAAGCGTAGCGGGTCGTTGGCCAGTGCGCTGACCAGGGGCAAAGCCAGAAACACGTACACCGGAATAAACACCGCAAACATGTCAAAGTGTTCTGCGCCCACCAGCCAGTATTGCAAGGGCAGCACCACAAAAAAGGCCAGCACCAGGCTACGGTGGTCGCCACGGCGGGTGGGTGAGAGCGTCAGAAACTCCCGCAGGGCAAAGAAAGAGACAAAGCCAAACAGCGTCAAGGCCACCCAATCGCCGCTAACCCAGCCAACCCAGAACACCAGCACCATGACCCAGCTTGCTCGCAGCATGCCATTGAGGTTTTTGAGTTCCTGGCGCACCCGATCTGCCTTGGCTTCATCGGAGTATTCGCGTATTGACAGCATAAAGGTGGTGATGCTGGCCAGCAGCAGCAAGCCAAAGACGATCACAAACAGCGCACCGATCTGCTGTGTGGATGTGAGGTTTTTCAGATAGAAGTACATGAAATTCCCTCACACATCCCGCAAACTGACAACGGCCTGGCGCGCGCGGATTCCAAAAGCGTGCCGGTCTTCACCAGGAAGCACCTGCATGGGGGCCCCAAAGGTCACCGAGCACAGCACCGGCACCGGCACCACCTCGCCCTTGGGCAGCACATGCTGCACGTTGTTGATCCAGGCAGGAATCAGCACCACGCTGGGAAACTGGGTGGCCAGGTTGTACAGACCCGCCTTGAAGGCCTGTGGCTCCTCGGCGTAACCCCGTGTGCCCTCAGGAAACAGAATGATCGAGTCCCCGTTGCTCAGCGCTTCCAACAGTGGCTCCAGCGGGTCCTCGGTGGAGTTGCGTTCGCGCGAGACGTAAATCACGTTGAACACGGCGCTGGTGAGCCATTGGCGAAACGGTGTCTTGGTCCAGTAATC
>CAJBMJ010000432.1 GCA_903954045.1 uncultured beta proteobacterium
AGATGCAGAAAAAGCGCTGGCCAACATTCGGGTGGAGGTTGAGCTGGGCTTTGATGCGGCGGTGGCGTTCAAGGAAGCCAGTCGCTGCCTGAACTGCGACGTGCAGACGGTGTTCAACCGTGACACCTGCATTGAGTGTGATGCCTGCGTCGACATTTGTCCCATGGACTGCATCACCTTCACTGCCAACGGTGAAGAGGCTGAGTTACGCACCCGGTTGAAGGCGCCGGCCACCAACACCGCGCAAGACCTGTACATTTCCAGTGAGTTGAAGACTGGGCGCATCATGGTCAAGGACGAGGATGTTTGCCTGCACTGCGGTTTATGCGCTGAGCGGTGCCCGACAGGTGCGTGGGATATGCATAAATTCTTGCTCAACACGACGCAGGCCGGCCCCGGCTGCCGTGGCAGTCTGGTATCAAAAAGGGAGGCAGCATGAAGCGCCTGGAAGCCATCAACGATTTCGTTATCAAGTTCGCCAACGTCAACGGTTCGGGCTCGGCCTCGGCCAACGAGTTGTTTGCCAAAGCGGTGATGCGCATGGGCGTGCCGGTGAGTCCGCGCAACATATTCCCCAGCAACATCCAGGGCATGCCGACCTGGTATGAAGCGCGGGTATGCGAAAAGGGTTACCACGGACGCCGCGGCGGTGTTGACATGATGGTTGCCATGAACCCGCAAACCTGGGACACCGACATTGCCGAAATTGAATCGGGCGGCTACCTCTTCTACGACAGCTCGCGTCCCCTGCCACCGAACAAGTTTCGTGACGATGTGCATACACTCGCAGTGCCTTTGACCGAAATCGCCAACGCCGCCTACACGGACCCCAGGCAGCGCACTCTGTTCAAGAACATCATCTACGTTGGGGCGTTGTCGTTATTGCTCGATGTTGATGCTGATGTATTCGAGAAGCTGTTTGCAGAGCAGTACAAGGGCAAGGAGCGCTTGCTGGAGTCCAACGTCAAGGCACTCCACCTTGGACGCGACTATGTAAAGCAACATATCGCTTACCCCTTGGGCTTGCGGGTGCGCAGGTCTGACAAGGTGGGAGACCAGATTTTTACAGACGGCAACAGCGCAGCTGCATTAGGTTGTGTGTATGGTGGTGCCACCGTGGCGGCGTGGTATCCGATCACACCGTCGTCGTCTGTGCCGGAGGCCTTTCAAAAATATTGCGACAAGTTCCGTGTGGACGAGGCAACGGGCCAGCACAACTACGCCATCGTGCAGGCGGAAGACGAGCTGGCCTCGATTGGTATGGTGGTGGGAGCGGGCTGGAATGGCGCTCGTGCATTTACAGCAACGTCGGGTCCAGGCGTATCCTTGATGACAGAGTTCATTGGCTTGGCCTACTTTGCCGAAATACCGGTCACCATCATCAATGTGCAGCGCGGTGGGCCTTCTACGGGCATGCCGACGCGCACGCAACAGGCCGACCTGCTGTCGTGCGCCTATGCGTCTCACGGTGACACCAAACACGTTTTGCTGTTTCCTCAAGATCCGTACGAGTGTTTTACGCACTCGGCTGCGGCACTCGATCTCGCTGACCGACTGCAAACCCCGATCTTCGTGATGACGGATCTGGACATCGGCATGAACCAGCGGCTGTGCAAGCCCTTCGCTTGGGACGAGTCAAAGCCCTATGACATTGGCAAGGTCATGACCGCTGCAGAGCTGGAAGCGGGCAAGGACTTTGGGCGTTACAAAGATGTTGATGGCGACGGCATCCCCTGGCGCACATTGCCCGGTACGCACCCGTCCAAAGGCGCTTTCTTCACCCGGGGAACGACCCGCAACCCCTATGCCATGTATTCGGAACGTGGGCCGGACTACATCTACAACATGGAGCGATTGATCCGCAAGTTCAAGACTGCCGCAGATCTGGTTCCGCAGCCTATTTTCCGCAATGCACCGGGGAAGACTGCGTTTGGCGTCATCTACTTTGGCTCCACCAGTCCCGCCATGCGCGAGGCGCTTGATGTGCTCGAAGCCGATGGTGTGTATGTGGATGCGATGCGGCTGCAAGCGTTCCCGTTCCCCGCATCGGTTGATAAATTCATTGCCGAGCACGAAAAAGTGTTTGTGGTTGAGCAAAATCGTGATGCGCAATTGCGTTCCATGCTGATCAATGAGTTGGATGTGGACCCAGCGCGCCTGGTGCGGGTACTTCACTACGATGGAACGCCGATCACCGCTCGTTTTATTGTTGACGCCATTCGCAAGAGTGTTCAAACAGTCGCCCAAGCCAGTGGCATCA
>CAJBMJ010000433.1 GCA_903954045.1 uncultured beta proteobacterium
GCGGCACAGGTGCATGGCCAGGAGCATGCCTTCAGGTTTTTGTGCCACCACCTTGTTGATGAAAGTGGCATAGCGGTGGGGTAGTTCGTTAGGGTCGTCACCGCGCTGGCGGGCTGCTTCGCGCATTTTTTCGTCGCACAAGTAGGCCAGATTGGTGTCATCCATTTGCACATAGGTGCAACCCGCAGCGGCCAGACTGCGCAATTCGTCGCCATAGGCCTTGGCTACATCGTCGTAGAACGCGGGGTCCAGCTCAGGGTAGGCTTCCCGGCTGATACCGGCGCGACCGCCACGGAAGTGCAGCATGGTGGGCGAGGGGATGGTGACTTTGGGTGTGTTGCCTTTGCTGACTTGGCTCTTGAGGTAGTTGTAGTCAGCCAGCTGGATGTCCTTGACGTGGCGCACCTTGTCGATCACCCGCATCACCGGGGGAGCCAGTTCCTGGGTTCCGTCGGGTTTCTGAATGGTGACCGGAATGTCCGTCTTCACGCCGCCAATCTGCTCCAGAAAGTCGATATGAAAGTAGGTGCGACGAAACTCTCCATCGGTGATGCTTTTAAGGCCCACGTCTTCCTGAAACTTAACGATCTCAGTGATCGCTTTGTCTTCGACCAGGCGTAGTTGTTCCGCCGTGATACTTCCCTCTGCTTTTTGCGCACGGGCATCCAGCAGGTACTTCGGACGCAGAAAACTGCCAACGTGGTCGTAATGTGCGGGTAATTGGGTCATCGGATCTCCTAAATTGCAAGGTTGACGGGGCTAATTCAGTGCACTGAACGTGGGGAAGTATTACACTGAATCGAGCATTACTAACTCGGGGTATTCCTGAGGTTTTGGATATTTCAAACGGTTATATCTAAGTGTCTGGAATTGCGATTGCTCTATCGCTATTTCAGGCACATAGTTCGCATCTGTTTCAACACAACACTCTGTCGGAGACACACAATGACAATACAAAAACGACTTTTCCTGACCAGTGCCGCGCTCGCCGTACTGACACTCGCGTCCCCAGTCATGGCGCAGAGCGACACCTTCAAGATCGGTTTGATTTTGCCCATGACCGGCCCTCAGGCCACTACTGGCCGTCAGATTGAAGCTGCCGCCAAGCTCTACATGGCCCAAAACGGTGACACCGTAGCCGGCAAAAAGATCCAGCTGATTGTCAAAGACGACACCAGCACGCCCGATGTCACTAAACGGCTGGCGCAGGATCTGGTGGTGAACGAGAAGGTGAATGTGCTGGCCGGTTTCGGCATTACGCCTTCTGCCTTAGCAGTCGCGCCCATCGCCACCCAATCCAAGACCCCCCAGGTGGTCATGGCCGCTGCCACCTCCAGCATTACGCAGGCCTCGCCCTATATCGTTCGCACCAGTTTTACCCTGCCTCAAGCCTCCGTGGCGCTGGCGGATTGGGCTCCAAAAAACGGTATCAAGAAAGTGGTGACGCTGGTCAGCGACTACGGCCCCGGCATTGACGCCGAGAAATTTTTCAAGGAGCGCCTGACCTTCAATGGCGGCCAGGTAACTGAAGCTTTGCGCGTCCCCCTGCGTAACCCTGACTTTGCACCTTTCTTGCAAAAAGTACGAGACCTCAAACCTGATGCCCTGTTTGTGTTTGTGCCGTCCGGCGCGGGTACTGCTGTGATGAAGCAGTTTCTGGAACGCGGCATGGACAAGGCGGGCATCAAACTGATTGGCACCGGCGACGTGACGGATGACGATTTGCTCAACGACATGGGTGACGGTGCCTTGGGTGTGGTGACATCCCACCACTACTCGGCAGCCCATCCTTCTGCTGCCAACAAGAAGTTTGTGGAAGCGTTCAAGAAGGCCAACAACAACCTTCGCCCCAACTTTATGGCGGTGGGCGGATATGACGGCATGCGCGTGATTTACGAAGCGCTCAAGGCCAGCAAAGGGCAGGGCGGTGGTGATGGCTTGCTGGCAGCCATGAAGGGGCAAATTTTCGAAAGCCCACGCGGCCCCATGTTCATCGATGCGCAAACCCGTGACGTGGTGCAAGACATTTACTTGCGCAAAGTGGAGCGCAAGGACGGCCAGCTGTACAACGTCGAGTTCGACGTGATCAAAGACGTCAAAGACCCCGGCAAAGCGCGCTGAATTTGACTGCAAAGGCTGCAGAAACTGTAGCCTATTGAACAAAAAAGCGAGGGTCACTCTTCGCTTTTTTTCTTGAGGGAAGCTGTGTATGTTGACCATTCTCTTTGACGGCGTTGCCTACGGCATGCTGTTGTTCATTCTGGCGGTGGGCCTGGCCGTAACCATGGGCCTGATGAACTTCATTAATCTGGCACATGGCGCGTTTGCCATGGTCGGTGGCTATATCACGGTGCTGCTGATGCAGCGCCTGGACGTGCCCTTCTTGCTTTGTCTGCCAGCCGCGTTCTTTGGTTCCGCGTTGCTGGGTGCAGTGCTTGAACGCACCCTCTACCGGCCTCTGTACCACAAGCCCCATCTGGACCAGGTGCTGTTTTCCATCGGCCTGACCTTTATGGCCGTTGCCTCTGTGGATTTTTTCGTGGGCTCTACCCAGCAAAACCTGCAACTGCCGGATTGGCTCAAGGGCCGCACAGAACTCGGCGAGGGTGAGTGGATGCTGGGCATGGGCCACTACCGCCTTTTCATCATTGCGGTTTGTGCCGCGTTGACCGTTGCCCTGCAATTCATACTGACGAAAACGCGCTTTGGCAGCCGCTTGCGCGCCTCGGTCGATGACCAGCGGGTGGCATCGGGCCTGGGTATCAATGTCAACATGGTGTTTTTGTCGACCTTTGCCGTGGGCTCGGGTCTGGCGGGCCTGGGCGGCGCCTTGGGGGCCGACGTGTTAGGTATGGACCCCAGCTTCCCCCTGAAATTCATGATTTACTTTTTGATTGTGGTGGCCGTGGGTGGCACTTCCAGCATCACTGGCCCCTTGTTGGCCGGCCTGCTGCTGGGTGTGGCGGATGTTGCGGGCAAGTACTACATCCCCAAGCTCGGGGCATTTATTGTGTATTTCCTGATGATTCTGATTCTGGTGTGGCGCCCACAGGGACTATTTGTGCGCAAAGGGGGCAAAGCATGAGCGCTACAAAGTCAAACACTTCTGCGCTGCTGCAAGCCGGACGCTGGCGTTGGTGGGAGGTGCTGCTGTGGGCTGCTGCGCTGGCTTCACCGTGGGCGCTTTCCAGCCATGCGCTCATCATCAACGAGATAGCCATTCTGGCCCTGTTTGCTCTGTCGCTGGACCTGATTCTTGGCTATACCGGCATTGTGTCCTTGGGTCATGCCGCATTTTTTGGCATGGGGGCCTACTCGGCTGCGCTGTTTTCCAAGCTGGTCATGCCCGATCCCCTGGTGGGGCTGGCCGTGGGCATCGCTACTGCCACAGTGCTTGGCGCCATTTGCAGCGTCACGATTTTGCGGGGAACCGACCTGACGCGCCTGATGGTGACACTGGGTGTCGGCCTGATCCTGATGGAGCTGGCCAACAAGCTCGACTGGCTCACCGGCGGCGCCGACGGCTTGCAGGGCGTGATGATGGGGCCGGTATTGGGGCGTTTTGAGTTCGATTTGCAGGGCCAGACGGCGGCTTGGTACTCATTGACGGTTTTGCTGGTGCTGTTTGTGCTCGCCAAGCGCTTCGTCAACTCCCCCTTTGGCGCCACACTCAAGTCCATCCGCGACAACCGCCTGCGCGCCATGGCCATTGGAATTCCGGTGTCGCAGCGTCTGATAGTGGTTTACACCGTGGCGGCAGGAGCGGCCGGCGCAGCGGGGGCCTTGCTTTCACAAACCACGGGCTTTGCCTCGCTGGATTTGTTCGAGTTTCACCGCTCTGCCGACGTCATGCTGGTGCTGGTGATTGGTGGCACAGGCTGGCTTTACGGAGGCGTGGCCGGTGCGCTGGTGTTTAAGCTGATGCAGGACTTTATATCTAGCATTACCCCGCAGTACTGGACGTTCTGGATTGGTCTGTTTCTGGTGGTCCTGGTGCTGGTGGGCCGTGAGCGGTTGGTGAGGCCATGGACCTGGTTTGGGCGCTCCGGTACGCAGAGCAAAGGAGGTAAAGCATGAGTGCAGCACCTCTGGATAGCGACACTGTGCTGTCTGCGCAAGGCCTGGTGATGAAGTTTGGCGGCATCACTGCCACCAACAACGTGACACTCCATCTGCGCAGAGGCGCCCGCCATGCGCTTATTGGTCCCAATGGCGCCGGCAAAACCACCCTGATCAACCTTCTCACTGGCGTTTTGCAGCCCACCGAGGGAAGGATATTTCTGGAAGGGCAAGACATTACCCAGCTTGCACCCCACCAGCGCGTGCGCCGGGGCATGGTTCGCACCTTCCAGATCAACCAGTTGTTTGACACCCTCACACCCCTGGAGACCCTGACCATGGTGGTCTCCCAGCACCGCGGAATGGGTGGAAAGTGGTGGCAGCCGCTGGGAGCGCAGGCCGACATCAACGCACGATGCGAGCAACTGCTGGAGCAGTTTCACCTCAGCAGCGTGATGCAGCAGGAAACCCGCGTACTGGCCTATGGCAAACGCCGTCTGCTTGAAATTGCCATTGCGTTGGCTTGCGAGCCGCGGGTGCTGCTGCTTGACGAGCCAGTGGCCGGTGTGCCTGCGGGCGAGCGCGAAGAGTTGCTCCAAACGGTGGCGGCCTTGCCAGCTGATGTGTCTGTTTTGTTGATTGAGCATGACATGGACCTGGTTTTCAGCTTCGCCAAACGCATGACGGTGCTGGTGAACGGCACCCTGCTCACTGAGGGCAGCCCCGAAGAGATCGCCAACGATCCTCAGGTCAAAGCGGTGTATCTGGGCCACGAGGAGGAGCACCATGGCTGAGCTGCTGAAAGTCGAAAATTTGAGTGCAGGCTACGGTGAGGCCGTGGTGCTGCACGACGTGTCGGTCCGTATTCAGGAAGGTGAAACCCTGGCTCTGCTGGGACGCAATGGCACGGGAAAAACCACCTTCATGAACACCCTGGCAGGAGCCACACGTCAACACGGCGGCTCTATTCTGCTGGGCGCTGGCAACACGGCGGTGGCCCTGCACAAGCTGCCCTCCCACGAGCGGGCGGCCGCGGGTATTGGCTGGGTACCGCAAGAGCGCAATATTTTCAAATCGCTCACGGTGCATGAAAACCTGACAGCGGTGGCCCGCGAGGCCCGCGCTGGCCGTGCGTCCAGCCACTGGACGCCAGACCGGGTGTATGCGCTGTTTCCGCGACTGGCTGAGCGCAAGACCAATCTGGGCACGCAGCTTTCGGGTGGCGAGCAGCAGATGCTTGCCGTGGGCCGTGCGCTGGTGCTGAACCCCACCTTGCTGTTGCTGGACGAACCATGCGAGGGCTTGGCGCCCATCATCGTGCAGGAGTTGCTGCATGCGATTCGCCGCATCACGCGCGATGAAGGCATGAGCGCCATCATCGTGGAGCAGCACCCGCAGGCCATTTTGGCAATATCAGACGCTGCGGCCGTGCTGGACCGGGGCACCGTGGTTTACGCGGGTAGCGCAGAGAGTCTGCAGGGACAGCCGGAACTCCTGGACAAATTGCTTGGCGTTGCGCGCTAAATTTTTTCCGCGGAGTTGCTATTGAATTTGTAGCTTCTTGTGCAGAATATATAAGGGCTAGAAGGTAATTTGATATGAAAAATCAAGGGAAAAAATGGGTTCGCACTGCATTTGTATGCCTTGTACTTGGAGTGCTAGCCCATGCACCGGTCTGGTCGCAGCAGTTTCCGAGCAAACCCATCCGTATCGTGGTTCCCTTTGGTGCTGGTGGTGTGGCCGACCTGACCGCCCGCACGGTGGCCCAAAAGATGTCCGAATCGCTTGGCCAGGCAGTTGTGATCGAGAACAAACCCGGCGCCGGCGGTGTGGTCGCCGGCGACACGGTCGCTAAAGCGGACCCTGATGGCCACACTTTGCTACTCATGTCCAACGGCACTGCGGTGAGTGCCGGCCTGTTCAAGTCCTTGCCCTTCGATGCCGTGCGCGACTTTGCGCCCATTTCCACTTTGGGTTACTTTGACATTGCCGTGCTGACTACGGCGGATGCGCCCTTCAAGACCATGGCAGATTTGCTGGTCTTTGCCAAAGCCCATCCGGGCAAACTCAACGTGGGCACCATCAACATTGGCAGCACCCAGAACCTGGCTGCCGAGCTGTTCAAAACCAAGGCAGGGTTGGATTTTCAGATTGTTCCGTTCAATGGCACACCGGCTGTAACCACCGCCTTGCGCGGCAAGCAGGTCGATGTGGCGGTGAAAATTCTCGGGCCCATGATGGGGCAGGTGCAGTCCAAGGCAGTGCGGGTCTTGGCGGTGATGGGCGACACCCGCGCCGAGCAAGTGCCTGAGGTGCCCACCCTGATGCAAAGCGGGGTGGCCGGGTTCGATGTGTCCTCTTGGAATGCATTGGCGGCGCCTGCCAGAACGCCCAAGGATGTCATCGCCCGGCTGAACCGTGAAGTACAGACGGCGCTGAATTCGCCAGATATCAAGAAGAAGTTGTTTGATCTGAATGTGCAGGCCAAAGGCTCTACACCCGAGCAACTCGGTACCCTTCTGCAAAGCGACATCAAGCGCTGGAGCGAGGTGATCACGCGCGCTGGCGTGCCGCTCATGTAAATGCTTGATATTCTGGCCATTGCCGGGCCCATCTACTTTTGTATTTCCGTAGGTTTTGTCGTAACCCGTGCAGGCTTGTTTACCAAAGCCGACATGCGGGTGCTGGGCAAGTTCGTCATCAACCTCGGCTTGCCTGCGCTGTTGTTCAATGCCATTTCGCAGCGGCCATTGCGTGACGTGATGAACCTGGATTACCTGGGTGGTTACACACTGGGTTCGATGGCCGTTTTGACCGGGGGCTACTTCTGGGCACGCTACGTGTTGCGCAGTGTTCCCAGCTACTGTGCCCATTTTTGCGATGGGTGTGTCGTGTTCCAACAGTGGCTACGTTGGCTACCCGGTGTTGCTGCTTGCGCTGAGGCCACTGGCTGCCGGTGTTGCTGCAAACACTGGGCAGGTTGCTGCTCAACCCCATGATTTTGGCCATCCTGCTTGGCTTTGCTTACGCACTCTCGGGCTGGAATCTGCCGGGGCCTGTGTACCGCACTATTGACCTGTTTGCTCAAGCCTCCAGTGCGCTTGCGCTGTCAGTCATTGGCGGTACCTTGGTGGGCCTGCAAATTCGCGGACTGGGTGCGCAGGTCAGCCAGATTGCCGTGGGCAAACTGGTGCTTCACCCGATGGCGGTGCTGGTGTGCGCAACCTGGCTGATCCCGATTGAAGACACGGCCCTTCGCCATGCGGCCCTGCTTTCTGCGGCCATGCCCATGCTGGGCATCTATCCGCTGCTGGCGCAGAAGTATGGACACGAAGACCCCAGCGCCGCAGCGCTGCTGGTGACTACGGTGGCTTCGTTCTTTACGCTGAGTGGGTTGCTGTGGTTGTTCAGGAACACGACTCTTCTGAGTTAGCTGGGCGTTTTTCGGTAGATTTATAGCGGAAATGGCTTGTAGCCACTGTCGGTACGCTGCAAGAGGTTGTGACTGCGGCTTAAACCAGAGGGGCGACTGTCCTGGACCAGGCAGATGCGGACGAGAAATAGCCGGGTATGACCTGCGAGCGCTCAAATTCGCGTACCTGTCCAATCGGAAACTTCAACATACCATCTTCCCGAACGAAACGGGGACCCAGGCCGATTGCGCTGTAGAGACCGATGAGGACCGTTGAGAGTCCCCAGCGTTTGGCAAGTTCTTCCTTGGATAGCATGTTGTTGGTTTTTGTTTCCATGGCTGGGCTCAGATTTGGATTGAACATACCGGATTGTTTCCTTTGGCGCTGAAATCAATCGTCTGAAAAGGCTGGCTTTTGCCACGTTGTTCCAGCCGATCTCTCGGCACATGACTCACGCCTTTGGCCCAGCTTGGCGATCGGTATCGTGGATATCGTTTTTTCGCTGGATTCGGTGATCGCTGCGGTCGGCATGGTGGACAACCTGGCGGTCATGGTGGCTGCCGTTATTGCCGCTGTCGGCGTCATGCTGTTTGCCGGAAAGCCGATCGGAGACTTTGTGGACCGGTATCCTTCCGTAAAAGTCTTGGCCTTGGCCTTTTTAACCATGGTGGGAACACTACTGGTTGCCGAGGCTTTTGATGTGCACGTGCCCAAGGCCTATGTGTATGTGGCTATGGCATTCTCATTGGGTGTAGAGGCTTTGAATATCCGCGCACGCAGTAAGCGCATGGCTGCCAAACAGGTCAATTAGGGCCAATCAATCCTTGGCGACTGAGGCGTAGTGAGCCTAACGGACATGAAAATGTCATATAACGGAAATAGCATGGTCGCCTTGAAGCAATCAAGACACATCAATATGACCAATGCCACGCAAACCATCAACGTTCTTTTCCTCTGCACGCACAATTCCGCGCGCAGCATCCTGGCAGAAGCTGTCCTGAACGCCGTTGGCAACGGGCGCTTCAAGGCCTATTCCGCAGGAAGCAGTCTTCGTGACAACGAAGTTCCCAATCCGCAGGCCCTGCAGGCGTTGCTTAGTGTCGGTATTCCTGTCGACGGTCTCTACAGCAAGACCTGGGAGGCATTCTCTGGCCCGGATGCGCCGCATATGGACCTGATCATTACTGTATGCGACAACGCTGCCGAAGAAGAATGCCCGGTTTGGCCCGGCCATCCGGCCACTGCCCATTGGGGCTATGCGGATCTGGAGGGCAAAGACGGCTCTGAGCAGGTCAAGCTGGAAGAATTTCGCAAAACCATGTACGCCATCAAACGTCGCCTGGAGCTCCTTTGCAGTTTGCCGGACGAGAAGCTGCATCAGGCCGTGTTGCAAAGTAGTGCGCGGGAATTGGCCACTGGGGTCTAGCGAGCACGCATTCTTGCGGCGGCGTGGCGGTCCGGGTTGAAATTGGTCATCTGCAAGTTTTCTGTCTGCGGGCTAAACTCGCGTTGCTCAACTCAGAAAAGAAGACACCATGGAACTGCTCTCGGATCCCAATATCTGGATTGCCTTCTTCATGCTTGCAGCGCTCGAGATCGTGCTGGGCATCGACAACATCATTTTCATCAGCATTCTCGTTGGGCGTCTGCCTGCCGAGCAACGGGATCTTGCGCGCCGCCTCGGGCTGGGCTTTGCCATGGTCTCGCGAATTGCGCTCTTGTTTAGCCTGGCATGGGTGATGACGTTGACCGCGCCCCTCTTTACGGTTTTCATGCAGGAAATCAGTGGACGCGACCTGATTTTGCTAGGCGGCGGTTTGTTTCTGCTATGGAAATCCTCCCATGAAATTTTTCTCGAAGTCGAGGCGCATGAGACCGTAGAGGAGAGCGCAGGCGTCGAATCCGTCAAAGCGGGCGCCTCCGTTTTTTGGGGAACGATAGTACAGATCGGTATCGTGGATATCGTGTTTTCGCTGGATTCGGTGATTACTGCGGTCGGCATGGTGGACAACCTGTCGGTCATGGTGGCTGCCGTTATTGCCGCTGTCGGCGTCATGCTGTTTGCCGCAAAGCCGATCGGAGACTTTGTGGACCGGTATCCTTCCGTAAAAGTCTTGGCCTTGGCCTTTCTAACCATGGTGGGAACACTACTGGTTGCCGAGGCTTTTGACGTACACGTGCCCAAGGCGTATGTGTATGTGGCTATGGCATTTTCGTTGGGTGTAGAGGCATTGAATATCCGCGCGCGCTCTAAGCGCATGGCTGCCAAACAGGCCACTTTGCGGTAGCGTCCCTGGTCTGCCGCAGTTACCCAAAACGTCACTCATCGTGCTGCGCTGCACGAGCGGGACACGCAATCGAATGGCCAAGCGGTCCGGGCCAGGATGTCAGTGGAGCCACCCGGTGTGAAAGGAACCACCAGACGAATGGGCTTGTTGGGGTAAGCGTTAGCAGTTTGCGTATCCGCAGACTTGGCATAAAAAGTGCCGCTAGCGCACATCTATACTGCGCAAGACGCTATAAATTTGTGAGTATTTATTGTCATGCAAGTGCTCATTTGTGTTGTTCAAGTTGGTCGACCTACGCTTCAATGGCTTTCAACACTACCTGCCGCACCACTTCCATGGCCGTCTTCTGGGTTTGCGTGGTGGGGCGGCGGGACGACCAGACCAGCATGAGCTGACTTTTGATGCTGGGCGAATGGATGGTTTTGACGGAAAAAGGGCTGGCGCTGTCGAAATTGCTGAGCGTATAGCTTGGCAGGATGGCATGACCCATGCCCTCTTTCACCAGGTTGAGAATGGCGTTGAGGCCGTCCACTTCCAGGATGACGTTGGGGCGTTTGCCAATCGTCATCATTTCTCCCTCAATGAGTATCCGAAAGGCGTTAGGTCGGCTGGGCAAAATCAAGGGGAGTTCTGCCACACTGCCCAAGCTGACCGATGGTGCTTGCCTGCCGCCAGCGCGTCCTTGGGTCTGGGGTCCGTTGCTGGCCGGTGAAATCAGCGCCAGTTCGTCCTCATGCAAGGTCGACATTTCCAGATCGGACGACTGCTCGGGGTTGTAGAGCACGGCCATGTCCAGATTGCCCACGCGCAGGCCCTCATGCATCAGCAATGAAAATCCCTCCGTCAGTGTGAGCTGGGCCTTGGGAAGCTGATCACGGAAGGCCTTAGCCAGCGGCACGGTAATGAGCTTGGACAGGCTGGGGGGCAGGCCGATGGATACCTTGCCTGCCAATGCACCGCGCGCGGCGCCCAGCTCTTCGATCGTCAGGGCCACCTGGTGCAGGATGCCTCGGCCATGCTCCAGAAGCAATTTGCCCGCTTCGGTGGGGACGGCACCACGCCCGTTGCGGGTCAGCAGGTTCTGTCGCAATTCCACTTCCAGCAGGCGAACCTGCCGGCTCAAGGCCGGTTGCGCAATGTTCAGGGAAATGGAGGCCCGTGTAAAGCTGCCCAATTCGGCAACGCGGACAAAGTATTCGAGTTGTTTGAGGTCCACGATGTCTCCGGTTCAGAGTGTGCGCTGTTTGAATAGCTGGTGATTCATTATGCCAATCCGAAATAGCTGCTAGTGGAAGCCCGAACTTAACAAAAACGCCCTTGGCACTGAGAATAGGACTTACACATGGGGTATTCCCAAACTCAGCAGGAAAGAGACATGAGCCAGCAAAAGCCCTTGATCATTGATTGCCACGGCCACTACACCACTGCCCCCAAGGCGCTGGAAAACTGGCGTAACGCCCAGATTGCCAATCTCAAAACACCCGAGTTGGGCCCCAAGGTCGCCGACCTAAAAATCAGTGACGACGAGTTACGTGAAACCATTGAATCGAACCAGCTGCGTTTGATGAAAGAGCGAGGCTCCGACATCACCATCTTCAGTCCCCGCGCCAGCTTCATGGCGCATCACATTGGCGACTTCAATGTCTCCAGCACCTGGGCTGCCATCTGCAACGAGCTGTGCTACCGCGTAAGCCAACTTTTTCCGGACAACTTTGTTCCTGCCGCCATGCTGCCGCAAAGCCCTGGTGTGGACCCCGCCACCTGCATTCCAGAGCTGGAAAAATGCGTCAAGGAATACGGCAATGTGGGCATCAACCTGAACCCGGACCCCAGCGGAGGCCATTGGACGTCACCGCCCTTGAGCGACAAGTCCTGGTTTCCGATTTACGAGAAGATGGTGGAGTACGACATCCCGGCCATGATTCACGTCTCCACCAGCTGCAATGCGTGTTTTCACACCACTGGCGCGCACTACCTGAACGCCGACACCACGGCCTTCATGCAGTGCCTGACCAGTGACTTGTTCAAGGAGTTCCCCACGCTGAAATTCCTGATCCCCCACGGGGGTGGCGCAGTGCCTTACCACTGGGGCCGTTTCCGTGGTCTGGCGCAAGAGCTGAAAAAGCCGCTGCTGGAAGATCACTTGCTCAACAACATCTACTTTGACACCTGCGTTTACCACCAGCCAGGCATCGATTTGCTCAACACGGTGATTCCGGTGAAGAACGTGCTGTTTGCCTCGGAGATGATTGGAGCGGTGCGGGGTATTGATCCGCAAACCGGCAACTACTATGACGACACCAAGCGCTATATCGAAGCTTCGAAGATTTTGAGCGGTGAGGACCGGTACCAGATTTACGAAGGTAATGCTCGGCGGGTGTTTCCTCGGCTGGACGCGGCTTTGAAGGTCAAGGGGCTCTAATTCCATGCCGTTTCGTGATGGTGACAAGGATAGTGGCGGCCGGGCGTTTTGCTGCGTGTCCCCCGCCCGCTTTGCGGGCTCCTCCTTTACCTTCGCAAAACACCCAGCCACCCTGATCCATTCGATGCGCCAGCGGGTTCAGTTAATGCAGTCAGAAATATTGAGGAGAAATGAATATGTACGAACTAGGCGTTTGCTATCGCAACATCATCCGCGCAGACCGCGCTGCTGCAGACGGACTGGCCGCTCTGGGTTCCGCTACCGTGCACGAGGCCATGGGGCGTGTGGGTTTGCTCAGGCCCTATATGCGTCCCATCTATCCGGGACAGCAGGTGTCTGGAACCGCTGTCACGGTGCTGCTACAGCCTGGCGACAACTGGATGATGCACGTAGCCGCTGAACAGATCCAGCCTGGCGATATCGTGGTGGCCACAGTCACTGCCGAGTGCACCGATGGCTACTTCGGGGACCTGCTGGCCACATCCTTCCAGGCGCGAGGCGCACGGGCGCTCGTTATCGACGCAGGTGTGCGCGACGTGAAGGAACTGCAGCGCATGGGTTTCCCCGTTTGGAGCAAGGCCATTTCCAGTAAGGGCACCATCAAGGCCACTCTGGGCTCGGTCAACATTCCCATCGTTTGTGCCGGCATGCTTGTTACGCCGGGTGACGTGATCGTGGCGGATGACGACGGTGTGGTGTGTGTACCTGCGGCGCGTACTGCAGCCACTCTGGAAGCAGCGCAGAAGCGTGAGAGCTTTGAAGGTGAAAAGCGTGCAAAGCTGGCTTCTGGCGTGCTGGGGCTGGATATGTACAAGATGCGTGAGCCTTTGGCGGCTGCGGGTTTGAAGTACATCGACTAGTTTTGTGCGCTCGCTGGCCTGCAAGGGCTATGCGCTTAGGCTCATGCTGTCCTTCGGACAGAAATCGCTACAGCGCATAGCCCATGCAAGCCAGGTGCTCCTCATTCCACCATTTAGAACCAACGCTATGACCAAACCCACTTCAGGAAATTTCACCAAAACCGCAGGATGGATGGACTGGTATACCGGCCCTGCCAAACCAACTTTCAAACTTCCCGCAGGCGCGGTAGATGCGCACTGCCACGTGTTTGGTCCGGGTGCCGAGTTTCCTTACGCGCCGGAGCGCAAGTACACGCCTTGTGATGCTTCCAAGCACCAGTTGTTTGCGCTGCGCGATCACTTGGGCTTTGAGAAAAACGTGATCGTGCAGGCGACATGCCATGGTGCGGACAACCGCGCCTTGGTGGATGCGCTCAAGAGCAGCAACGGCAAAGCGCGTGGCGTGGCTACCGTGAGGAGATCGGTATCCGACGAAGATATTCAGGCGATGCACGATGCTGGTGTGCGCGGTGTACGCTTCAATTTTGTGAAGCGCCTGGTGGACTTCACGCCCAAGGACGAGTTGATGGAAATTGCGGGCCGCATTGCCAAATGGGGTTGGCATGTGGTGATCTATTTTGAAGCTGTCGATCTGCCTGAATTGTGGAATTTCTTCACAGCGTTGCCAACTATCGTGGTGGTAGACCACATGGGCCGCCCCGATGTGTCGCTGCCGGTAAATGGTCCTCAGTTTGCGCTGTTTCAGAAGTTCATGCGCGAGCACGGCAATGTGTGGAGCAAGGTCAGTTGCCCGGAGCGATTGAGCGTGTCGGGCCCCAGGGCTCTGAACGGCGAGCAGAATGCCTACCGCGATGTGATTCCTTTTGCCAAATCGATAGTGGAAGAGTTCCCCGACCGTGTGCTGTGGGGCACCGACTGGCCGCACCCCAACCTGAAGGACCACATGCCCGATGACGGGCTGCTGGTCGATTTCATCCCGCACATTGCTACCACTGCAGAGTTGCAGCAAAAACTGCTTGTGGACAACCCCAACCGCCTCTACTGGAAAGATTGATATGGCTTTGGAAAAACCCTATCTGGATGTGCCCGGTACCATCATTTTTGATGCTGAGCAGTCCCGCAAAGGCTACTGGCTCAACCAGTTTTGCATGTCACTCATGAAGGCCGAGAACCGTACCCGGTTCAAGGCCAACGAACGAGCTTACCTGGACGAGTGGCAGATGACCGAGGAGCAAAAGCAGGCGGTGCTGGCGCGCGACCTGAACTGGTGCATGCGCACCGGCGGCAACATTTATTTCCTGGCCAAGATTGGCGCGACCGATGGCAAGAGCTTTCAGCAGATGGCGGGTTCCATGACCGGCATGACCGAAGAGGAGTACCGCAACATGATGATTGGTGGCGGTCGCAGTGTGGAAGGCAATCGCTACGTGGGTGAAAACGGGGATGCGCAAGCACAAAACCAGCCCCAGGGTGCGGCTGGAAAAAAGGCAAGTTGAATATGGCAAAAATTACCGCATCCGTTTACACGTCCCATGTGCCCGCCATTGGCGCGGCCATGGACCTGGGCAAAACCAAAGAAGACTATTGGAAACCTGTATTTGCAGGCTATGACTTCTCCAAGCAATGGATGAAGGACAACAAGCCCGATGTCATCTTTTTGGTCTACAACGACCATGCCACGGCCTTCAGCCTGGACATGATTCCTACCTTCGCCATTGGCACTGCAGCTGAGTACCAGCCCGCCGACGAAGGTTGGGGCCCGCGCCCGGTACCCAAAGTCAAAGGCCACCCGCAATTGGCTTCGCACATTGCGCAGTCGGTCATTCAGCAAGACTTTGACTTAACCATAGTCAACAAAATGGATGTGGACCACGGGCTGACCGTACCGCTTTCTTTGATGTGCGGCGAACTCGACCCGGTGAAAGATGCCTGGCCTTGCCCGGTGATTCCCTTCGCGGTCAATGTGGTGCAGTACCCGGTGCCCAGCGGGCAGCGCTGCTTTAACCTGGGACAGGCCATTCGCAAAGCGGTGGAAAGCTTTGATGAAGACCTCAATGTGCATATCTGGGGAACGGGTGGCATGAGCCACCAGTTGCAGGGTGCGCGGGCCGGGCTGATCAACCGTGCATGGGACAACGCCTGGCTCGACAAGCTCATTGCCGACCCGGCTGCTGCTGCTGCCACGCCCCACATCGACTATGTGCGTGAAGCGGGCTCCGAAGGCATTGAGCTGGTCATGTGGCTGATTGCCCGTGGGGCCATGTCCGATGTCCATGGTGGCAAGCTCACTGGCCTCGCGCCCAAATTGGCGCACCGCTTTTACCATGTACCCGCGTCGAACACGGCCGTAGGGCACCTGATACTGGAAAACCGTTAACCTTCGCTTCCCTCGAGAAAACACCATGAGCAAAACCATCAAAGTAGCCCTGGCGGGCGCCGGCGCATTCGGCATCAAACACCTGGACGGCATCAAGAACATCGACGGCGTGGAAGTCATTTCGCTGATCAGCCGCGATCTGGAAAAAACCAAGGAAGTAGCTGCCATATACGGCATCGGCCACATCACCACCGATCTGGTTGACAGCCTGGCCTTGCCTGAACTCGATGCCGTCATTTTGTGTACGCCCACCCAAATGCACGCCGAACAAACCCTGGCCTGCCTGAAAGCAGGCAAGCATGTGCAGGTGGAAATCCCGTTGGCCGATAGCCTCAAAGGTGCGGACGAAGTCGTGGCCTTGCAAAAGCAGACGGGCCTGGTAGCCATGTGCGGCCATACCCGCCGCTTCAATCCCAGCCACCAGTATGTGAACCAGCAGATCACGGCGGGAAAATTCAACATCCAGCAAATGGATGTGCAAACCTATTTCTTTCGCCGCACCAACACCAACGCCCTTGGCCAAGCCCGTAGCTGGACCGACCACTTGCTGTGGCATCACGCTGCCCACACGGTAGACCTTTTTGCCTACCAGGCGGGCAGCCCCATCGTGCAGGCCAACGCCATCCAAGGGCCCATCCATCCGGTGCTGGGTATCGCCATGGACATGAGTATTCAGTTGCGTGCTGCCAATGGCGCCATCTGCACCTTGAGCCTGAGCTTCAACAACGACGGCCCCCTGGGCACCTTCTTCCGCTACATCGGCGACACTGCCACCTACATTGCCCGCTACGACGATCTGTTCAATGGCAAGGAAGAAAAAATCGATGTGAGCCAGGTGGCTGTGAGCATGAATGGCATCGAGCTACAAGACCGCGAGTTCTTCGCAGCCATTCGCGAAGGCCGCGAGCCCAACTCCAGCGTGGCCCAGGTTCACAACTGCTACCAGGTGCTGCACCAGCTGGAGCAGCAACTGAACGCCCAAAAATAAGGCCTTGGGGCAGGGCGCGCTTCAGGGTACGAAGCGCGTGTGGAACGTCCCGGTGGCGGTGTCGATGATGCGGTAGCGCATGCGTTGCGTGTCCATCTGGGTACAGGTGCTCGAACTCGCATCCAGCGCTAGCGCAATTCCGTAGCGCTGTCCTTCGGCGCTGTAGTCCAGGCCAAAGTGCTGGTGCCCAAAGAGCAGCACGTCCACCCGGTCGCGGATGCATTGCATCAAAGGGTAAGCATCTTTGAGGCGCCGAAAGCGCCGGGTGTTCCAGCTGAAAAGCTGAGAATAAAACCCCACATCACCCCGGCCAGGCCGCACCGCAAAAGCGTCGAAAAATGGATGGTGGTGCATGTAGAGCACCACCTTGCGTTGCTTTACCTCGGCTTGGTCCAGTAGAGCGTCCAATGCATCAATCTGGCGCTTGCCCAGGAAGCCTTCGGCCATCCAGCGCTCCAGAAAACCCATCTCTGCTTCGTTGGTATCCAGTCCTATCAGGGCACAGTCATCCGTGAGGGTAAGCACCGGGAACCGCGGGGCTTGACTACCAAAAATGTACCGGGCATAGGTGGTGCGAAAATTTTCGGCCCAATGCGGGTCTATATGCAATGAGTCACCATAGTCATGGTTACCCGGGGCCAGCAATACCTGCCAGCCCTTGTCCACCATGGCGTCAAATAAAATTCTGCTGGCCTGCATGCCTTCGGTTTTTCCGGTGTCATTCAGGTCTCCGGTGTGCAAAAGAAGATGTCCCTCTGGCCCACAAAAACGGTGCACATCGTCCAGAATGCGCTGCAGCTTGTCGGCGTTGTCGCCCTTGCCCACATGGGTGTCACTGAGGTGAATGATTTTCATGGCTTTGCGTTTTTGGTGATCGTGGGGCGCGGTGTGCTGGGGTGCGCAGCCCGGCTGGCGCGGTCTTCCCATACGCAGTCAATCACGCCGTTTTCCGCCAGTTCGTAATAGTCGTCTGGTACGACCGTGTTGCGTTTCAAGATCGACATCCGGGGCAGAATCTTGGGCAACGGGTAAAGGGCATGCACGGTGGGTTTCAGGTCCAGGGCAGCATGCAGGTTGCGAAGACAGTAGTACACCAGCTCCGAGCAACTGAAGCGGTGAAAGCGTTGGGTGTCGTCTGAATTGAAATCGTAGGCATGGCCAATTTTCCCCAAGGCAGAGTCCTTGGCATGCTGAACTTCGCTTTGGTGCTCGGGCTTGAGGCGCAACACGGTGAGGTAGTCGCAGCGTATAAAGGTCAGAATGTCTTCGGTGTGAACGCCTTTGGCCATGGAGTGAACCACCATCTGGGCGCCTTCTTCAAAGTACTCTGCATGGTTTGCAAATTCTGCCGGAACCTTGGTTCGGTCTTCTGCGCCCAGGTGGCCAACGAACAGTGCCGCGTGGGTGTACCAGCCGGGCCGAAAACCCTTGTCCGAGCAACGCGAGGCCAGCCGGATCATGACCCCATCCACATAGCCTCGGTAGCCTCGCAGCAAGATATCACCCGGCTGAAGCAGATCGAGCACTTCACGCGTGTCGCGTCCGCTTAAGCGGTATCCACCGGGGTTTTCCACCAGGTAGCCCGAAGGCAGCGCGAGCTTGACCATGGCCCCTGGCTGTGCGTTCCAGAACCACTTGATGGTGCCAAACCACGACAAAAATCCGCTTTGGAACGGGTTGGGGTCACCGACCGTGCGCCGTGAGTACACGCCCCAGAGCATCAGCGTCCCCACTAGGGTGAAGCCAGCTCCCGCCCCCCACAGGGCTGTGCTTCCCATCGAGTGGATGTAGGCCACCAATGGTGGATATTCGGTGGCCCAGGCAAGCACCAAGCCCAGCAACACAAACAGGAATGACAAACACCACAGGGTGTAGAGGAGATAAAGGCTGCGAAAAAACAGCAGCAATACGGGCCAGACAAAATGCATGAAAGAGCTCTCCCTGCGAAATTTGGGGCCAGTATCGCATTGGCTTGAGTTTCCCCAAAGTCCTGTTTTCTGGCCCCATTTGCTGGAACACATTTCGCCAAGCCCAGTGGCAATCGGGTGTCCGCTAAACTGGCCGCCTCCACCATTGTTCATTCCATGCAACTGCAAGACATTCTCTATTCCCAGGGTTTCGGTACCCGGCGTGTGTGTGCCGGGCTGATCCAGCAGGGACTGGTCCAGGTTTATGTGTCAAATGAGGCCCTGACGCCCGTCCCTTGTACACAGTCTGCTACAGAATTTGAAGCAAACGGACTTCGGTTTCGGGTACAGGGCGTGGACTGGCCTTATCAGGAGAAGGCGTATTTGATGCTGCACAAGCCAGCGGGTACCGAGTGTTCACAAAAGCCTTCGACCTATCCGAGCATCTATACCCTGTTGCCTTCGCCTTTGCGCTTGCGTCCTCAGAAAGCAGCGGTTCAGGGCGTACAGGCCGTAGGCAGGCTGGATCAGGACACGACGGGGCTGTTGCTGCTCACCGATGACGGCAAGTTCATTCACCGTATGAGTTCACCCCGCCACCACGTACCCAAGGTGTATGAGGTGACGGTGAAACACCCGTTGGACGATCGGCAGGTGCAAAAGCTTCTGGCTGGCGTGGTGCTTGACGATGACCCCCAGCAGGTCCAAGCGGCGGCCTGCGAGGCTGTGGGCGAATTTCATCTTCGACTGACGCTGACTGAAGGTAAATACCACCAGGTCAAGCGCATGGTCGCTGCTGTTAGCAACCGGGTGGAGGGTCTGCACCGCTCACAGATTGGCGGTTTGCAGCTGCCTGCCGATCTGGCGCCAGGCCAATGGCGATGGCTGAACCAGGCAGATTTGGCGCTGATTTCCGCTTAAGCGTTGATGCAGCGCAAACAGACGTTGTCTTGGCAGGGGTGCTTTCAAATTGCGTGTCCGTGCCGGTACACTGAAGGCCTCTTTCAAAGTGAGTTTCTGTGAAAAAACTGCATTTCTTTTTGGCCTTCCTTACTGCTGTCCTTTTGGGATTTGGCGTGCAGGCTGCACCTACAGCTGCCAGCGCTCCGCCACCCATCTTTGTTTTGAATTCGCTCGATGCCACGATCAGCGTCATTGACCCTGCCACCTGGAAAGAAACCCAGCGCATTCCCACTGGCAAGGAACCCCACCATCTTTACCTCACGCCAGACGAAAAGTCCCTGATCGTGGCCAACGCGCTGGGTGATTCCCTGACGTTTCTGGATCCGCGCAGCGGTGCGGTGCAGCGCACGGTGCGTGGCATTCTCGATCCTTACCACCTGCGGTTTTCGCCAGATATGAAGTGGTTTGTGATTGCCGGCAATCGTTTGAACCATGTTGATATATACAAATGGGACGGCACTGACCTGACTTTGGCCAAACGCATTGCCACAGCCAAAACGCCGAGCCACTTGTGGATAGACACCAAAAGCACCACGGTGTACTCCAGTATGCAAGACAGCGACGAGCTGATCGCCATCGATTTGCCGACTCAGACGCTCAAATGGCGCAGCAAGACCGGACCACTTCCCGCCGACGTATTTGGAACGCCTGACGACAAGTTCATGATGGTCGGCCTGACAGGAGGCGAGGGCGTCGAGGTCTACGACGTAACCGGCCCTGCCCCCAAACTAATCAAAACCATTCCTACCGGCAAAGGCGCCCATTCTTTCCGCAATGTGGGCGACAAAAAGCACGTTTACATCAGCAACCGGGTGGCCAACACCATTAGCAAGATCGATTTCCAGACTTTCTCGGTCATCGAGAGTTTTCCGGCCCCGAGTGGTCCGGATGATATGGATGTGACGGCGGATGGCAAGTTCATCTATGTAGCATCCCGCTGGGCACGCAAACTCACGGTGATTGATGCCAGCACCAAGAAAATTGTGCGCCAGATCAACGTGGGCAAGTCGCCACACGGGGTATGGACCCTGGACCATGCGCCGCGCTGAAAGTGTCGCTTCACACGGTGTTCGCTTTCTATTTGCTACAGTATTTGTAGCTGGTTGTGCATATTCGGCGAGCGCTAGCGCGGCAAATGACTGCAAAAAACCGGTCTACCTGACCTTTGATACGGGCCACATGGAGGTGGCTCCTGCCATTCTTCAGACGCTGCTTCAGCATCGGGTGCAAGCCACTTTTTTTGCCGCCAACGAGCGAACCAAGTCGGGTGACGGCAGTCTGGGGGAGTATTGGGCTGTGTGGTGGAAAAAAGCCGCCGATCAGGGGCACGAGTTTGCGTCCCACACTTTTGACCATGTCTACTGGCGCGGCGATCTGGCAACCCAGCCCGTG
Organism: uncultured beta proteobacterium; assembly: GCA_903954045.1. Taxonomy (GTDB): domain Bacteria; phylum Pseudomonadota; class Gammaproteobacteria; order Burkholderiales; family Burkholderiaceae_C; genus Allorhodoferax. Next base: position 20,670 of record CAJBMJ010000433.1, read on the forward strand.
AGTTTTCGCATCAAACCCTCAGCGGGCGCTCAAATGGGCCAGGAATCGGTGGCAACGCCCGCGCAGTACTGCAAACAGCTGGACCAATCTTCACAGCGATTGCAAGCCATGACGGGCAAGCCAACCTTGCCTTTGTTTCGGGCGCCAGGTGGAAAAACCTCTGCGGCACTGCTGGCTGCAGCGAAGGATTGCGGCTATGCCCATGTGGGCTGGGCCGATGCCGGGTTTCTGGGCGATGAATTGCCAAGTGAAAAGTTCAGCAACTCTCACCTGCTGGGAAAAGCGCTGCGCACTATTCGCAGTGGTGACATATTGATGGCACACCTGGGCATCTGGTCGCGCAAAGACCCATGGGCACCCGCCAATCTGGAGCCCCTGATCACAGGACTCAAGGCGCAAGGATTCTGTTTTGACACGCTGCGTAACCACCCTGATTACAAGGGCTGGATCACGCAGCGTTCCTGATTGGAGAGCGGCTGTGGACTGGTTCGCAGAACATTTTTCCGCCATGCAGGGCTGGCTGTTTGAGGCCGTGGTGCAACAGCTGATGTTCAACATCGGGTTGGGCAATTTTCTGGAAGATGGCTATGACGCGACCGGCTGGTTTCTGGTCGGACTGATCCAGCTGGCCGTCATGCTGGCCGTGATCGCGCCGCTGCAGCGTTACAAGCCCGTCGATGCCATTACCGACCCGGCTGCAGTGCATACCGATGTGATTTACACCCTGATCCACCGATTGGGGCTCTTTCGCCTGGTTCTGTTTTTTACTCTGACTCCCGTGTTTGACTCCTTCTTCGGCTCCATGCGGGTGGCTGGGTTGGGGACGCTGCATCTGGATGACCTGTGGCCTGGCGTGACCGACAACGGCTGGGTCAGTCTGGTGATCTACCTTCTGGTGTTTGATTTTGTGAACTACATCATCCATCGCAGTCAGCACCAGTTTGAGTGGTGGTGGCGATTGCATTCCTTGCACCATGCACAACGGCAGATGACGATGTGGAGCGACAACCGCAACCATTTGCTCGACGACCTGATTCGGGACTGCATTTTTGTTGTAGTGGCCCAACTGATTGGCATCCCGCCAGGGCAGTTTGTGGCGGTCGTTGCACTCACCCAGCTGAGCGAAAATTTTCAGCATGCCAATGTACGCATTTGGTTCGGTGCCGTGGGAGAGCGGCTGTGGGTCAGCCCACGGTTTCACCGTCTTCACCACAGCATTGGCATCGGCCATGAATCAGCCGGCAAACAGACACTAGGGGGGCATAACTTTGGCGTGTTGCTGCCCTGGTGGGACATGCTGTTTGGCACAGCCAATTTTGAGCTGCGCTTTGATGCCACTGGGGTGCGTGATCAGGTGGAGGAGGGCGTGGACTATGGTCGCGGCTTCTGGCAGCAGCAATGGTTTGGATTGAAAAGGCTGTTCTCCCTGCGCTAGATACAGCTTTTGCGCTGCCACGGTATGCTTGGGGCATGCATCTGCTTCTGGATTCCTTCTGGCGTGCCGTGGCCTATTGCCTGCGTCCGCGCATCATTCTTCTGTCTGTCCTGCCTTTGATTCTGGTGGTCACCCTGGCCCTGGGTTTGGGCTATTTTTTCTGGGAAGCTGCCATTGACCAGGTCACCTTGGCGCTGGAGTCGTCCGAGCTACTGAAAAGCGCATGGCTTTGGCTGGAGGGCATTGGCGCGGGGCGGCTCAAGACCGTGCTGGCGCCTTTGATCGTCATCTTTGGCGCTACGCCTATTCTGGTTGTCGTGTGTTTAATGGTGGTGGCGGTGGGCATGTCGCCCGTCATGGTTTCCATGGTTGCGCAGCGCCGTTTCCCACAGCTCAAAGAGTTGCGTGGGGCTTCTTTTGTGCAAAGCGCTTTGTGGTCTGCAGGTTCCACGCTGCTGGCCTTGCTTGCCATGGTGATTTCCATGCCACTGTGGCTGGTGCCGCCGCTGGTATTGGTACTGCCGTCGCTGATCTGGGGTTGGTTGACTTACCGCGTCATGGCCTTTGACGCCTTGGCCCAGCACGCCAGCGCGCAAGAGCGGCAAACCATTTTCCGTGAACACCGGCTCTGGTTGCTTGGTATGGGCGTATTCACCGGATTGCTCGGGGCCGCGCCCAGCCTGGTGTGGGCCTCCGGAGTACTGTTCGCCGCCGCGTTTGTCATTCTGGTGCCTGTGGCGATCTGGATTTACACACTGATTTTTGCTTTTGCCTCGCTCTGGTATACGCACTACTGTCTGGCCGCCTTGCATGCGCTGCGTCAGCGTAGCGAAGTGGCTGCACCCGTGGTGGAGGCAGCGACAGTCATCAACGTGGACCCTTTATGAAATTTGGCCTGATCATCATTGGCGATGAAATTCTGTCTGGCAAGCGCGCCGATAAGCATCTTGGAAAGGCCATCGAATTGCTGGGAGCTCGCGGGCTGCAAGTTGCCTACGCCGACTATGTGGGCGACGATCCGGTACGCATTACCGCCACCCTGCAACGCGCATTTACTTCAGGGGACGTGGTTTTTTCCTTTGGCGGCATAGGCGCCACCCCCGATGACCATACCCGCCAGTGCGCTGCGAAGGCTTGGGGCCGGGAGCTGGAGCTTCACCCCCAGGCTGAAGCACTGATTCGGGAACGCATGCAGGACATCGCGCGCGAGAAAGGCGAACCCTACCAGCCAGATCGCAACGACAACCTGCATCGCCTGAACATGGGCGTGTTCCCCAAAGGCAGCTCCATCATCCCCAACCCCTACAACAAAATCCCCGGATTCAGTTGCTTCGTGGAGCCTGGGGGCATCCACTTCGTGCCAGGCTTCCCCGTCATGGCCTGGCCCATGGTGGAGTGGGTGTTGGACACCTATTACCCGCACCTGTTTGCCAAAAATGCCTGGGTAGAGCAGTCCGTGATTGTGTTCGGCGCAATGGAGTCGACCCTCACTCCCCTGATGGAGCTGGTTGAGGCACAACACGCAGTCAAAGTATTCAGCCTGCCCAGTGTGGACCATCCCCAGTACGGCAGGCATATTGAGCTTGGCGTCAAGGGTGAACCGGCGTTGGTGTCTGCAGCCTATGAGCAGCTCTTGCAGGGTTTGAAGTGTCTGAATGTGTCGCTTGGCCCCGAATTGGTGCGCAAATAAGGTTGCACCATAACTGAGCATTCAAAAATATCACCATATAAGTGCATTTCTGCCGGATGGCGCGGGCGTTCACTTGACTTTGCTCTTGCGATCCCAAATTCCGCTCCATCTCGAGGCAAAATAGCGCACCTTCTCTGAAATATCCTTGGTGCAATTTTTGGCATAGAAGCTGCATTAATGATCGAGTAGTTTCCTTTTTTCAACCGTGCGCATTTTTTGCATTAGGAGTATTTGATGGCCAAGACCGTCGCAGACGTGATGAAGATGGTGAAAGAAAACGAAGTCAAGTTTGTTGACTTCCGTTTCACCGATACCCGCGGTAAGCAGCAGCACACCACCGTGCCTGTCTCTCACTTTGACGAAGACAAGTTCAGTTCCGGCCACGCATTCGACGGCTCCTCCATCGCTGGCTGGAAAGGCATTGAAGCATCTGACATGTTGTTGATGCCCGATCCCAATACCGCCAATATCGATCCGTTCTTTGAAGAGACAACGCTGATCATGAATTGCGACGTGGTGGAACCTGCTGACGGCAAGTCTTACGACCGCGATCCACGCTCCATCGCCAAGCGCGCTGAAGCCTACCTGAAGTCCTCTGGTATCGGCGACGCAGCCTTCTTCGGTCCCGAGCCAGAATTCTTCATTTTTGATGGCGTACGCTGGAGCACCGACCCCAACAACACTTTCTACGAGATCGAAGAGTACGAAGCGCCCTGGAACAGTGGCGCCAAGCTCGAAGGCGGCAATCGCGGACACCGTCCTACCGTCAAGGGCGGCTACTTCCCTGTGCCACCGGTCGACAGCACGCAGGACATGCGCGCTGAAATGTCCCTGATTCTCGAATCCCTGGGCATCCCGGTTGAAGTGTTCCACCACGAAGTGGCGGGCGCTGGCCAGAACGAAATCGGCACACGCTTCTCTACTTTGGTCGAGCGCGCTGACTGGACCATGTTGCAAAAGTATGTGATCCACAACGTGGCCAATGCCTACGGCAAGACAGCTACGTTCATGCCCAAGCCTTACCACGGCGACAACGGTTCCGGCATGCACGTGCACCAGTCGGTATGGAAAGACGGCAAGAACCTGTTTGCTGGCGACGGCTATGCAGGTCTGTCTGACTTCGCGCTGTACTACGTCGGCGGCATCATCAAGCACGC
>CAJBMJ010000434.1 GCA_903954045.1 uncultured beta proteobacterium
CGGTTTTTCCTGGTGACACCGTTTTCATAGAAGAGTCGTTCTTCTAAACCTAGCGCATTCATGTCTGAAAATAACGCAATCGAACTGGCCCAACCTCGCAGGCCAGTCCAAACCAGCTTTTTGCACGACCCAGAAGACCAGGAATCCCGCCTGGACTTTCTGGAATACTGGCGCACCCTGCTCAAACACAAATGGGCCATCTTGGCCTTCGCCAGTGTAGTCACACTGCTGGCTGGCGTGATCGCCTTTGTCAGCACCCCTATTTACGAGGCCAAGACCACCCTGCTCATCGAGACCAACAAGCAAAAGGTGGTATCCATTGAAGATGTATATGGGGGCCTGGGCTCCTCGCGAGAGTACTTCCAAAGCCAGGTTGAAATTATCAAGTCCCGAGAGGTCGCGCTCAAGACTATCAACAAGCTCAAGCTCTACGACAACCCCGCATACGATCCCCGTGCGCCGAAAAAAGGCCTCGCAGCCTTTATTGAGAAAATCGGGTTCGCCACGCAAGAAGCCCCTCGAGAGTGGGATGAGCTCAGTCTCTCTGAGGCGGTATTGCCCGCCTTCGCCGGAAGCCTGACCATTGAACCTGTGCGTCTGAGTCAACTCGTGATTGTCACCTTCAGGTCACCCGACCCGGTTCTTGCCGCCCGCCTGAGCGATGCTCTGGCAAAAACCTACATCGAAAACGACCTCGATGCCCGCTACCAAATGACGCGCACCGCAGCAGACTGGCTGCAAGACCAGCTCTCTGGGCTCAAAGAAAAACTCAACCAGTCTGAGCAAGTTTTGCAGTCCTATCGCGAGAAGCAGGGCATCGTCAGCCTCAAGGAAGCGGCCCAGAACGGCTCTGGTCAGCAGGTGGAGCTGATTCAGTCCCGCCTCATTGAAGCCCGCACCCGTCGCGCCGAAATTGAGTCCACCTACAAAACGGTCAAAGATGCCGCCAGCGGCGGCGATTTGGCATCACAACCCGCCGTGCTGGTCAATGCACAGGTGGCAGATGCCAAAAGGCAGGCCACAGAATCTTCACGCAAGTTGGCTGATGTGTCCCAGCGCTACGGCAAAGAGCACCCCCGCTACCTGCAAGCCGAATCAGATGCTAAGGCCGCTTCAGAGAATTTGCAGCGCCAGATTGAATTGGTGGTGGGCGGTATCAACAACGAATACGAGCGTGCCCGCAGCACCGAAAAAATGCTGGAAAACCAGCTTGCTTCGGCCCGCGGTACTGTGGTCAACATCAACCGCAAGGAATTTGAGCTCGGTGTCTACGAACGAGAGGTTGCCTCCAACCGCGAGATGTACGACATGTTCATAAAGCGGGCTAAAGAGACCAATGTCTCGGTAGACCTTCAATCCACCGTTGCGCGGGTTGTGGACACGGCCATGGTCCCCTCACAGCCGGTCAAGCCCAAAAAACTGCTCATCATTGTGGTGGCGCTTTTCATGGGCTTGTTGCTTGGCGTCATGTTGGCGCTGCTCATGGAGTTGCTTGACAACACCCTTAAAACCACCGAAGACGTCGAGGCCCGCCTTAAGCAACCGCTGCTCACAGTGCTACCCATGCTGGCCAAAAAAGAGGCTGGCGACATCACCAGCGGACGCCTGATCATTGATATGCCCAATTCGCTGTATGCCGAGGCCATCCGAACAGCCCGTACCGGCGTTTTGCTGTCGTCTGTAGATTTGGCCACGCGCACATTGCTAGTCACGTCCAGCGTGCCGGGGGAGGGCAAGACCACTTTCTCCTCCAACCTGGCCACGGCCCACGCCCTCACCAAAAATACCCTGCTCATCGATGCAGACATGCGCCGCCCCAGTGTGGCAAAACGCTTTGGCCTAGACCCCCACGCCCCTGGCCTGTCAGAGCTCGTCGCAGGCACCGTTGCCAAGGCAGAGTGCCTCCAGAAAATTGACGGTACCAACCTCACGGTTATCACCTCCGGTCTCATCCCGCCCAATCCCCTGGAGCTTCTTCACTCTGAGCGCTTTGCCCAAACCTTGCAAGACCTGGGCAAAATTTTTGACATCATCATCGTCGACTCACCGCCGGTGGAATTGGTCAGCGATGCACAGGTCCTGGCGTCTCTGGTCAGCGGTGTCATCTTTGTCACCAAGGCGCAAAGCACACCCTATCCCATGGCCCGCAAGGCCCTGCGCAGGTTGTTACGCTCCGACGCGCACATCGTCGGCGTTGTGCTCAACTCGCTGGACTTCAACAAAGCCGAAAAATACTATGGCGAATACTCTGGCTACGGCAAGCACGGTTATGGCACCTATGGCTCCACCTACGGGGGCACCTATGGCGGCACTTACGGTTCCGCCGCAGCCCAGAGCAAAGCCAACAAGCCGGCCTAACCCGGGCCACATGGCGTGATAGACCTGCACTGCCATTTTCTGCCGGGGGTAGATGACGGCCCTGAAACCCTGCCAGAAGCTCTAGATTTGGCTCGCGCCGCCGTGGCAGATGGCATTACCCATTCGGTGCTCACCTCCCACATCCACCCTGGTCGCTACCCCAACCAACGTCGCAACCTGCAGGTTGCGGTAGAACAATTTTCTCAACACCTGAAAGATGCTGGTATCTCTCTGGATGTACGAATGGGCGGTGAAGCCCGCCTGTGCCCCGAGCTCATTGACCTTGTTGCCGAGGGAGAAGTCCCTTTCCTGGGTGAAGTGGGCGGTTTTCGCATTCTGTTGCTGGAATTTCCCCACCAACTCATTCCGCTGGGCAGCGCAAAGTTTGTCTCCAGGCTCATGCAGCTCAAAATACGCCCGCTGATTGCCCACCCCGAGCGCAACAAAGCCATCATGTCCGACCATCGCAAACTGCACGAGTTTGTGCAGGCGGGGTGTTGGTTACAACTCACTGCCGGTTCTTTGACTGGCCGATTTGGCGAGCAGGCAGAGCAAACGGCCTTCAGCATCATTGACGAAGGCTGGAACTGCCTTGTATCTACCGACGCGCATAACCTGAGCAACCGCCCACCCAGGCTCGCCGAGGCAAGGGCCGTGCTATCCCAACGCTTCGGAGAGGCCATAGCACAAGGCATGGTCTACGGCAAAGCCGCCCGCATTCTGGGCCTCACTACTCCAACTCCTGCCCACTAGGCAATTCCACGTTACGCCATGGCCAGCCAAACCGCATTCACGCCGTCGAAACCCATGTCACGCGCCACAGCCCTGGCTTTGTTGCTGATTTCTGTGGTCCTGGGTCTCAGCAGCCTGTGGTATGGCGGGTTGGCTGCCATTGCCGATGCCAGTTCACTGGCTGCCCGCTGGTGGGTCAGTGAATGGCGCGTGGGCCGTGGCCCATCACAAGACCCCAAAAACTGGAACAAGGCCCGCACGGCCCTGCAGTTCGCCATCAAGATCACGCCCGATGACCCCCAACTGTATGACGACCTTGGCTACCTCTATGCCGAGCGCGGCGTGCTGATTGGCGCCCCCGAAGACGGCGAACCGCTCAAAGCCTACCAGACTGAAATGTTTGATGAGGCCATTGCCAACTACCGCACCGCCACTTCACTGCGGCCCACCTTCCCCTACAGTTGGGTATACCTTGCCCTGTCCAAAAGCCTGCGCGGCCAGGACGACGACGAAATGTGGGCTGCCTTTGATAAGGCGGTCAAATTTGGCAAGAACGAAGCCGGTGTTCAGCAGCCATTGGCGCGAATCGCGTTTCCCAGGTGGCAGGCCTTGTCTAGTGAGCGTAAGCTGGCCATAACAAGCATGGTAGAGAACGCTCACGCCAAAGCCCAGCTACAAGACATGGCGCAGCAATCCGGCATCGAGTTTGCCGCCACTGCAGCCTCCGCGCCAAAACCACCCTGATAGTGGGCGGATGCCAGAGCTACATTTGTTGTTCTTTGGCCAACTTGGCTAGCAAATCGCGCCACAGTCGCACATTGGTGGCCGCCCCCTTGTGGCGGCTCCCTCCCACCACCCACATGTCGTCGTCATTGAACCCATACACCGGCTCCAGGTCTGTACGCTGAGAGGCGGGCCGAATCGTTCCGTCCAGGTTGTCCAAAATCAACGGGTCTGCGTCTGGCGTTTCGTAATAGGCCAGCACCATGTGTGACTCTCCCAATTTCAGCGCACGCACATAAGAAATACGCAGCTTCTCAATCGGAATACCAATGTCCTTGAGCGACAGGTACTTTGCAATGGAATAGTCCTCGCAGTCGCCCCCAAACATACCCAGCATCTCAACCGGCGTGGCCCAGTAATCGTCTGCACGCCAGAGGTCCGGGTCCCGCACATACGGTACTTGATTGAAGAAGTTGTTCACCACCTTCAGTCCGGCAGAATCAGGTCTGCCTCCAGCTGTGGCAGCTTTGTTGTTGCGCACCAAACGCTGCCACACACCCATGCGGCCGTTGGCTTCGCTACCCCATTTTTTCTCAATGTAGGCCACTAGCCCATTAGAAAAATCGATCAGTCCAGCCCACCCGGGCAAGGCCATTGCCCATAGCAGCATGGCCAACACAATGATCGGGAGGCTTTTTGCTAGAGTGTTGCGGCGCATGGAGCCAATATCTTACCTTTTAGGGTCCGTCACATAAATTTGAACCCGCAAACAGCTGCAGCAGGAATGGTTCAAAATGCAAACTCCAGACCATCACTGCAAGTCCGCTCAGCCATGCCTCCCGATTACTCCAAAACCAAAATTTTTATTGCCGGCCACCGCGGCATGGTAGGCAGCGCCATCGTACGCACCTTGCTGGGCCAAGGCGTAGCCCAGGCCAGAATCCTCACCCGCACCCACGCAGAACTGGATTTGTGTAACCAGGCCGCAGTGCAAGCGTTTTTTGAGTCTGAGCGCCCCGCCCAGGTGTACCTAGCCGCAGCCAAAGTAGGCGGCATCCACGCCAACAAAACCTACCCAGCAGACTTCATCTACGACAACCTCATGGTCCAGGCCAACGTCATCCACGCGGCCCACACTTTTGGGGTGCAAAAACTGCTGTTTCTGGGCTCCAGCTGCATCTACCCCCGCATGGCCCAACAACCCATGACCGAAACTGCTTTACTCACCGGAGGCTTGGAGCCCACCAACGAGCCTTACGCCGTAGCAAAAATAGCCGGCATCAAAATGTGCGAAAGCTACAACCGCCAATACGGGCGCGACTACCGCAGCGTCATGCCCACCAATCTTTATGGCCCCGGTGACAACTACCACCCCGAGAACAGTCACGTCATCCCGGCATTGATACGCCGCTTTCACGAAGCCAAGACCAACAATGCACCAGAAGTCGCCATCTGGGGCACCGGCACGCCCAAACGCGAGTTTCTGTACGTGGACGACATGGCCGCTGCCAGCGTCTTTGTGATGAATCTGAACAGTACCACCTACCAGGCCCACACCAGCGCCATGTGCAGCCACATCAATGTCGGCTTTGGCAGCGACGTCACCATCGCCGAAGTGGCCCACGCCATCTCCAAAACCGTGGGCTACCAGGGCCAGGTCAGCTTCGATACCACCAAGCCCGATGGGGCCCCGCGCAAATGGATGGACAGCACCCGCTTGAACAGCCTGGGCTGGAACGCCCAGTTTGGCTTGGAGCAGGGTCTGGCGCTGGCTTACGCGGACTTCTTGAATAAAAACGCAGTCTAACGCCCGCCAAATAAGCACAAGCCGCTATAAAAACCATAACAAAACTTCTTAACTATGACCGCCAACACCAGCACACCCTCCAAAGTAGCCCCCAAAGTTGCCCTCATCACCGGTATCACCGGCCAGGACGGCTCCTACCTGGCAGAGCTATTGCTGGAAAAAGGCTACATCGTCCACGGCATCAAACGCCGGGCATCCAGCTTCAATACCGACCGCGTAGACCACATCTACCAAGACCCCCATATAGATAACGCCAGGTTCAAGCTGCACTACGGAGATTTGACTGACACCAGCAACCTCACAAGAATCATCCAGCAAGTCCAGCCCGACGAGGTCTACAACCTCGGAGCCCAAAGCCACGTAGCCGTGTCTTTTGAATCCCCCGAATACACCGCCGACGTAGACGGCATGGGCACCCTGCGCATCCTGGAAGCCATCCGCATCCTCGGCCTGGAAAAGAAAACCCGCTTCTACCAAGCATCTACCAGCGAACTCTA
>CAJBMJ010000435.1 GCA_903954045.1 uncultured beta proteobacterium
GTGCGCCGGTGAGACCTGTCCAAGAACCGGATTGCTCCACCGCAACAAAGCCTCCGCTCCCTGAATTCGGCGCGTGCGGGCATTCAGGCGTGGCTGGTAATGCAGGCTGAACTCTTCATTGACCAAGGCCTGGCGCAAATGCCCTTCCATGGTCTGGCGCGCCAGAACCCGTTGGTCTGTTTCAGTGGAAAAGAACCGCGCCATGTCGCGTCCGGCAGCTTTGGCCTCGTACATGGCAGCATCGGCTTGACGCATCAATTCGTCCTGCTCACTGGCGTCATCGGGAAAGAGCGCAATGCCTACGCTGCAAGACACGTTCAGGTTGTTTCCCTCAACGACGGCATTCTGCCGAATCGATGGAATCAATCTGCCATTGATGGCAGCATCCAGTTCGGAGCGGTCACCTGCATGGCGAATAATGATGACGAACTCATCTCCCCCGAGTCGGCTTACGGTGTCATCAGAGCGGACCGCTTTGACAAGGCGTCGCGCCACCGTCCGCAATAACCCGTCACCCACGTGGTGTCCCAGGGTATCGTTGACGGTCTTGAATCGGTCAAGATCCACAAAGACGACTGCCACTTTTTCACCGGTGACCCGCGCCTGTTCCAACGCTTCCGTCAATCGCTGCTGACACAGGGCCCGGTTGGGCAGTTCGGTCAGCACATCATGCTGCGCCAGAAAGCGAATACGCTCTTCCTTGGCCTTGCGGTCAGTGATGTCGATGGAGATTCCAATGTAGTTCACCACTTCACCGCCGATGGCGCCCTTGCGCACCGCCGACACCATCAACCAGGCGGGATACCTGTCACCAGACTGCTTGCGAATGTGCACCTCGCCCTGCCAGGACTCCTTGTCGTGTAGTTCTGTCCAGAGTGGGTCTTGCGCTGTATCCACCAGGAACGACAAGTCCTCACCAATGACCTCGTAGAAGTCATAGCCCGTGCTTCGGCAAAACGCACGGTTCACGCTGATGATTTTGCGCGAGTCATCCATGATGATGATGCTCTCACTCGACGCTTCAAACACCTTGGCCCACAACTCCAGACGCTGCTCCATCACTTTGAGATTGTTGATGGGTGTAAAGGCGGTGAGCACCGCGTCACGACCTTGAAAAATCAGCCTGCGCGCAGACAGCACAGCCCAGGATGGCGTTGTGCCACCCAGCCAGCGCACCTCAAATTCGTCAACCGCGCCAAAATCCGACAAGCGTTGAAAGAACCGCCCGCGCACGCCAGGCTCAAGTCCAACTTTCCATGGATCAAGCGTTGAACTACCAAGCCAAGGTTGTGCCGGCCGGTTGGCGTGCAGTACTTCATGGTCTGGTACCGATGTCACCATCATCGGTATTGGAAAGGCCTCCACCAACTCGATCTGGGCCTGGGCGGCGCGCGCGCTGGCAGCGAGTTCCTGCTGGGCAAGACGGTCGCGGTCGAGCTGTGCCAGCATCTCATTGAACGCGGTAAAAAGCTGACCGATTTCGTCCCGGCTGTGCCATTGGGCTCGACGGGTGTAATCGGCGGTTCGACTCACCTCGTCGGCAACCAGTGCGAGCTTTTGTAGTGGACGGGCGATCTGGCTGGCGACCAGGTACACCAGGCTCAAAATACATCCCAGCAACGCCAGGGCAGTGCCTAAGTGCAGCCACATTCGGGAAAAAAGACCATCAACCCGGGTGTTCAAGAGCGACTGGAGCTCGATAACGCCTAGCCGCCAAGCGTCATTCAATGCATTGAGGGTGCCTTGGTAGGCCACATTGAGTTCCAGGGCCTGTGTGGATGAAGGTGTTTCGCTTGCAGCCCTCTTAACCACAGAACTGAACGCGCGCGATTGTGCAAGCAGAGCACCACGTGACACCTCCAGCGACGCTTTAAGCTGCGGCTTGCCAGCGAGCGAAGCTTGTCCATAGTCCGCATCGATGCCAGACAACACGGCTTCCAGTCGCCCGACCAGTGCCAGCATTTGAACTGTCTGGCTTTGGCTGGCCACTGGCTCGCTTCGGCCCTGCATAAACTTGTGGGTGTCATGCAGGACCTGGAGTAGTTCCGGGAACCGCAAAACCGTCAACGACATGACGTAATAGCTGTCCAGGTCAGGGTCCAAAATCAGGTTGGACTGGTTTCCGATCGTGGTGAGCAAATCCCGCCCCGCAGCCAAAAGTTGGGGCAGTTGCAAATCCGTCGTGATCAGAACTTCGGAAAAATGCGCACTTAATTCAGCGGTTTTTAGGTCCTCGTCGTATTCTTCTCGCACCATCTGGAGAGAGTTTTCTGCTTTCGCTGGCGTCGTAGGTGCACGAGGCGGTGCGATAAATACCCCCATCAGCTCCCTGCGAATCACCTCGGTGTAGGTGGCACCGACAATTTCCTTGCGAGCGAAATCTATCGCCAGAAATTTTTCATGGATCAGTATTCCAGAGACATAAATGACTGCGCACAGATCGAGCAGGTAAATGAGCGTGAGCTTGCGCCCGACACTTAGTTTTCCCAGCCAAAGCGAAATTCTTGAGAGCATGCGATATGCCGCAAGCAACTTTCGCACCAGATCGGTGCCAGACTGTCGCAGTGTCCGGTCTATTTCTGACCGGAAGTGGCTGATTTAGCAGCTTGCTCTGCCATCAAACGCAGGTCTGGCTTGAAGATTTTGCCTACCAGCGTCATTGGCATTGTGGCCAAAACAGTGACCGATTTGGGCCGCGCGGGAGGTTCGTCCACTCGGGCACGAACATACTCCAGCAGGTCGTCTTCGCTGGCTTGCGCCTGTGGCTTGAGCGTGACAAACACCACAGGCAATTCCCCGGCGTAGGCGTCGGGTGCCCCAACGGCTGCGCAGAGCTGCACCGCCGGATGAGAGGCCATTGCATCTTCGATAGTTTTAGGGTCAATGTTATGCCCACCGCGAATGATCAGGTCTTTGGAACGCCCGCTGAGGTGCAGGCGGTCTTGATCGTCCAGCCAACCCAAATCGCCCGTAGCAAGCCAGCCCTGCGCCGTGAATGCGCCCGCATTGTCTTTGGGATCCAGAAAGCCGGAAAACACATTGGGCGACTTGAACAGCACCATGCCCGACTCGCCCACGGGTTGATCGCGCTCGGTGGCGGTGCCCTGCGCATCCAGCGCGACCACACGCCATTGAGAATACGGAATGCGAAAGCCTACGCAACCGACTGGTGCATTGACACCCGGTGGCGTGATGCTGGAGATGCCCGCCATCTCCGTCATTCCAAGGCTTTCATGCACGTGCAGGCCAAACTGGGCTTCAAATCGCGCGGCGAGGTCAGGGGAAAGCGGCGCCGCGCCGGTGCGGCAGTAGCGCAAGCTTGAAATATCGGCATCGTCGACCGGGACATTGGCCAATGCTGCCAACACCGTGGGAACCGCTGAAACCACGGTGGCACGAAAGCGATCCACCAATCGCCAGTAGCTGGCAATGACATCGCGATTTCGGAAAAGCTGCGTGGTGGGAATGATGACATGCGAGCCTGCCGCAAACGAAGTCAATGCACCCGGCAACACGCCTGCCACATGAAACAGGGGATAACCGTTGATCACAACGTCTTGCGCCAAAGTGCCTTGCATTTGCACACAGGCCCAGGCCGTGAAGACCTGCGCGCCATGGCTATGCCGGGCCAGCTTCGGTGCGCCCGTGGTTCCACCGGTGTGAAAGTAGGCGGCGATGTCTTCGCTTTTGACTTCCCGACCACTGATCAAACGGTCATCGCATTCACCCGCTCGCTCCGTCGAAAAGTCCAACAAGCCGTCCGGGCATGCAAGCCCGGCACATTCTGGTGCCGACACGCGGATCACATGCTGCAGGCTTGGCACTAGGGCACGCAAGCGCCGGGCTTTTTCCAACAGGTCAGCATCGCCATCGCAATTCCATGCAAACAAAACCTTGGCTTGGCCAGCACGCATGAGCGAGGCCAGCTTTTCATCACTCAAGAGCGGGTTGAGGGGTTGAACGATCCCCGCGGCTTCTCCGCCCCACAGCGCCAGGTGATACTCCAGGCAACCGGGCAGAAGTACCGCAACGCAGTCGTCTGCTTTCACGCCAAGACGATGCAGCAGATTTGCAGTTTGATGAATGCCTTTGAGCAGTTCAGCATAGCTCCAGCTCACGGGCTTTCCGGCGGGATCGGCACTGGCTATAAATGTCAGCGCAGTTTTGCTTCCAAAAGCCCGCGCAGACTCGCAGAAAACCTCGTAGGTGCTCTGAACGGTCAGAGCTTGCGCCAACGGTATGGCCTCCAACCGTCGTACATCTGCTTCCGATCGGATTGGAAATGAGGGGGCGAAAGGCATCGGAGCAGAACCCAAAAACAATGTGTTAAAAGTTTCAGTCGAGCTTGATTCCCAAGTCCACGGCCAACTTGATCCAAACGGGCACATCAGCCTCCCAATCTTTTCTCATTTCAGACAAGGACTTGGGTTTGCTGGGAATCGCAAAGGTCTCGCGCAGCTTCTCAGCGCGGGGGGTGTTGGCGCCGTCAACTGCAATCTGAGCCAGCGCTTGAATGATGGGCTCTGGCGTGCCCGCAGGGGCAACCACAGGCAGAGCACCCTCAAGGGTGACCAAGCGGCCCGCAACGCCCTGTTGTGTCAGCGTGGGCACATCGGGAAGTTTGGGCGA
>CAJBMJ010000436.1 GCA_903954045.1 uncultured beta proteobacterium
CGATGGCGCAGCGGTCAGCTTTCTGGGAGACCCGGAAGACGCGCTCTATGTTGCAATGAACTTGCGCAACCGGCTGCGACCCGAATCCACTGCAGGCGAACCGTCGACAGCAGACCAAACCAGCGCGAGCATCGCGGTGCGCATCGGAATCAACCTCGGGCCAATGCGCCTGACCCGCGACATCAACGGACACCCCAATATCGTGGGTGACGGCATCAATGTTGCGGAACGCATCATGGGCTTTGCCGCTCCGGGCCAGGTGGCCGTTTCTCGCTCTTATTACGATGTAGCGTCTGTGGTGTGCGAGGAATATGCAGAACTCTTCAAATTCGAAGGTTCACGTACCGACAAGCATGTTCGCGAACATGAAATCTATGTGCTGGGCGAGTCGGATGCGGCGTTCAACAAGGCCAAGTCGAGCATGGAAGATCGCACACCTGCGCCCAATCAGGCAATTCCAGCCTCAACCGCAACAGGCCCCAGAAAGAACTCTGTATTGCTATGGTCCGCTGTGGGCCTGCTGCTAGTCGCCCTTGCATCGTGGTTCGGCCTTCAAGGTAGTGAAAAACCAAAGTCCGATCAGCCGCCCACGCCAGTGGTTAGCCCAGTGGCAACACCACCTGCAGCCAGACCCTCTGAGGTTCAGGCAAAGGCGCCGGGTCCGAAGGCCTCGGCGCCTGTCGCAGTTGGGGCTGCGGTTTCAGCCTCGTCCGCCGTGTCAGCTCCTGCAAATGCAGACATACCCAAGGCCATGGCTGTGCAGGGAACATTGACGTTTGCGATCCAGCCCTGGGGAGATGTGTTGGTGAACGGGAAATCTGTGGGGGTTTCTCCGCCACTCAAGCAATACAAATTGACCCCCGGAATGTACAAAATTGAAGTTCAAAACACGACGTTCCCACCTTTCGTCGTCAATGTAGAAGTCAAGTCGCGTGAAGACATAAGCATCAGACATCAATTCAAGTAGGCATCTCGCAAACCCACCATGCCATCCAGAAACACTGATGCGGCCAAGCCCGCTTCAACCAGATTTTTTGCCCCTCCCTTGGGGTTGCTGCTTGCCGCGAGTTTGCTCGGTTGTGCTGTGCCACCTGAGGAGATGAGCGCTTCTTCTCTTTACGAAAGTACCAAGCAGGACCGACTGGACAAGGCCAGTGGCAACCTCAATGAAGGGCTGCGGCTGTATGGCATAGGCAACTACGAAGGAGCACTCAAAAGCCTGCTGTCGGCATCAGACAGCAGCTTGCTCACCCCGCAGCAGGAGCTCAATGCGCGCAAGCACACGGCTTTTATTCACTGCGCAGCCAACCGAATCAATGAATGCAAGACTGAGTTTGCAAAAGCGCTTGCTATCGATAAATCTTTCGAACTCTCCGCTGCAGAAGCGGGTCATCCTATTTGGGGCCCTGCCTTCCGCGGGATCAAGGGCGAGACGGAATCACGCCAGGAAAGAAAAGCGTCAGTGCAGGCCCCGATAGCGAGTTCCTCTGGAAGTAGCCTTGTTGCCGATGGAGTGACAAGCTATGAGTCAGGGGATTACACCAAAGCCATCAAGCAATTTTCAGATGCCTTGAAAGAGGCACTGTCGGCGGAAGATCAACTCAAGGCGCGCAAGTTCATGGCCTTCAGCTACTGCGTAACCAACCGGACCACGCTGTGTCGCCAGGAGTTTGAGAAGTTGCTACAAACAAAACCCGATTTCGATTTGTTGCCCAGCGAAGCAGGGCATCCAACATGGGGCCCCGTATTCCGGGCCGCCAAAAACCGGGTCAGACCGACCACGGCGCCCAAAAAGACAAGCTAAACCGCCTCTAGCCACCGCCAGTATTGCGCAAGCAGCTCACTAATTGATAGCAACCACCTTGACCAGCTGGCCTACTTTAGGCTCTCCTCCAGCGTAAAAACCGTTAATCAGCCGAAGCTGCTGCTCAGGTTGTGCGATGGGCGAGGTTTTTGCCAGCTCAGCGAAGCCCCCCTTGGGATACGGCGCTGTTTTGATGACCCAGGGACGAGCTGCGCTGCGATCCTGTGCAGTCAAAGCTCTGAAACTACCCTCTGCTTCACGCAAACTGGCCGCAGCCCGTTGCAGGGCCGGCATGTCTTTGGCAGCGGCTTGCAGCAGATATACGCGCCCTTGTGGCCCATTGATCAGCGTGATCTCCAAGGGCTGCGCCTTGCCCTGCGCGTCCCTGGCGGCTCCACTGAACCGGGTGGCCTGCAGCCCGTTGATGCTTGCACTCTGGCTATTTCCTTGCGTGGGCTTGAGCAGATTGCGAATGATGTCCTCATGCTTGTCCCCTGGCTTGGCCGGAAGCAGTCGCACAATCAGCGCAGCATCCCCTGCGGCGTTGACGAATCCCAGCTGTTCAGTGTCATTGCGAATGCGCCAGCCCTGTGGCGCTGTGAGCGCGATGCCCAGAGGTTCATGGTAAAAATTGCGCCCTCGGGTCAGCCCCTGTGCGGCACTGTCTCCAAACGACACACCTGCCATCATCTGCAGATAGCGTGCGCGACCTTCGTCGTTGTAGTTGCCTTTGTACTGGGCTGCCAGCTGCGTAATGGTTTGCAGCCGCTGGTCGTTGCTGGGGTGCGAAGCCAGCCAGTCACTGCCTGACGGAACTGGCCGCCCTTCGGCTTTGGCCAGATCAGCCGCAAAGCGTTCCTGGTTTTTTAGTACATTGATCACATCAATCATGTTGCGGGGGTCGTAGATGCTGCGCGCCAGGTATTCGGCACCCAGCCCATCGGCCTGCAGTTCCTGCTCCCGGCCGTAAGAGGCGATCAGCCCCGCCGCCACGGTCTGCGATAGATCACCAGCCATTCGACCGGCACCCGAGACACCCTGGCTCTCCAGCACAACGCCCAGCACGCTGGCGGCCAATACCCCCAATCCGGCGTTTTGCTGCCTGGTGGCACGCTGTGCACCATGGCGCGCAGTGACGTGACCGATCTCATGGCCAATGACACCAGCCAGATCCGCTTCACTCTCCATGTAGGCCATGATGCCGCGCGTCACATACACGTAGCCCCCAGGCAATGCAAAGGCATTGATTTCCGGGCTGTCGAGTACGGTGAAGTGCCACTGCAATTGACTGCGATGGCTTTTGGCGGCCAATTTTTGACCCAGGGCGTTGACATAGCTCTGTACCCCAGCGTTGTTGTAGGCCCCGTATTCCTTGAGCACTTCCTGGTGGCCTTTGGCTCCCTCAGCCACCTCTTCCTGCTCGTTCATGACAGACCGCTCGCTCTGTCCAGTCACCGGGTTGACGATGGCACTGCCGCAACCGGACAGTAGGGCAGCCGACAGAAACAGTGAGCCCAAAGGGATTCGCATAGACACTCCAGTAGAACCTGGTAAACCCAAGTGGACCGCATTCTAGAGAACCTTCCCAACGATAATCGGGGATGACTTCCAGCTTCTCCTCTCTTCCCCTGTCGCCGGCGACATTGGCCAACCTCCAGCAACTTGGCTATGAGGCGATGACGCCCATTCAGAAGGCAAGTTTGCCCGTGGCGCTGGCGGGCAAGGACCTGATTGCCCAGGCCAAGACCGGCAGTGGAAAAACGGCCGCCTTTGCGCTGGCGCTGTTGGCAAAACTCAACCCCCGCTGGTTTGCGGTTCAGGCACTGGTTCTGTGCCCCACCCGCGAACTCGCAGACCAGGTTACGGTCGAGATTCGTAGGCTCGCAAGGGCTGCAGACAACATCAAGGTAGTTACCTTGTGTGGCGGCATTGCCTTGCGCGGTCAGCGTGCCTCGCTGGAACATGGTGCCCACA
>CAJBMJ010000437.1 GCA_903954045.1 uncultured beta proteobacterium
GCAAGGCCAAGCTCTACCGCCGCAAGGAAGACCTGCTGGGCGTGCAACGCAACACGCTGAGCCGTTTTATTGCACCGGTTTTGGCCACCGAGGCATCGCCGCCCAGCCGGGGCGCGCAGAAAGAGGCCTTCCCTCCCGCCAAGCTGCCACTGCGCGCACTGATGGAGCAGGCGTTGCTGCGCCACATTGCACCTGCCAGCGCGCTGGTCAATGCCGGTGGCGACCTGGTCTACCTGCACGGGCGCACCGGCATGTACCTGGAACCCACCGCAGGGGAGCAAGGCGTTCAGAACATCCTGAAAATGGCACGTGACGGCCTGCGCCCCGCCTTGAGCACCGCGCTGCACCAGACGGTTGCCACACAGACCACCAGCGTGGCACCCAACCTGCGGGTCAAGACCAATGGGCATTACACGCTGGTGAACGTTAGCGTGCACCCGGTGCCCACGGCAAGCCCGGGCGCACCCGACACACCGCTCTACCTGGTGATGCTGGAAGACGCACCGCCGCCAGCCGCAGTGGCAGGCACTGCGGATGGCACTGGCCTTGCCGTCCCATCCGACGCCCAGGCACAGATTCAGGCACTCACACTCGAGTTGCGCGCCAAAGACGAATATTTGCAGAGCACGCACGAAGAGCTGGAAAGCTCCAACGAAGAGCTCAAGTCCAGCAACGAGGAGATGCAGTCCGTCAACGAAGAACTGCAATCCACCAACGAAGAACTGGAGACCTCCAAAGAAGAGTTGCAGTCGGTCAACGAAGAGCTCAACACCGTCAACACCGAGCTGCAAAGCAAGGTGATTGACCTGTCGCGCGCCAACGGTGACATGAACAACCTGCTGGCCGGCACCGGCATTGCCACCGTGTTTGTGGACTTTCAGCTGCGCATCCTGCGCTTTACGCCCACGGCGACCAGCATCATCAACCTGATAGCCAGCGACGTGGGTCGCCCGGTGGCACACATCGTGTCCAACCTGCCGGGCTACACCACGCTGGTGGCCGATACCCAGGCCGTGCTGGCCACGCTGATTCCCAAAGAAGTCGAGGTGCAAACGCTGGAGGGCCAGTGGTACACCCTGCGCATCCAGCCCTACCGCACGCTGGACAACGTGATTGAGGGCTGCGTGATCTCGTTTGTGAACATCACCGACGCCGTGAAAACGCGCAACGACCTGCGAAAAGCCAACGAACTGGCGCGTCTGGCCGTGGTGGTGCGGGATGCGCACGACGCCATCACCGTGCAAGACCTGTCAGGCCGCACGCTGGCCTGGAACCCCGGCGCGGTGCGCCTGTATGGCTGGACCGAGGCGCAGGCGCTGGCCATGAACGTGCGCGAGCGCATTCCCGAAGGCCAGCGCGAAGGGGCGCTGGACAAACTGACCCGCCTGTCCCACGCCGAAGTGCTGGAGCCCTATCGGACCCAGCGCCTGACTGCAAGCGGTGCCGTGCTGGACGTGTCCATCATCTCCACGGCTCTGCTGGATGACGCGGGCAATCTGTACGCCATTGCCACCACCGAGAGGGCTAAACCGGGCACCGCAACGGGAGAGTCCGCATGAGCCACTCAGACCCGCCACCCGCCAAACC
>CAJBMJ010000438.1 GCA_903954045.1 uncultured beta proteobacterium
CATTCAGCAATTGTTTGACCTGACCGGCAAAACTGCGCTCGTCACCGGTGGTTCCCGCGGTCTGGGCCTGCAGATGGCCCACGCGTTGGGCGAAGCCGGTGCCAAAATCATGCTCAGTTCACGCAAAGCTTCTGATCTGGAAGAGGCCTGTACAGAGCTGCAGGCCGCTGGTATTGATGCCCGCTGGATTGCTGCGGATTGCGCCAAGGACGTGGAAATTACTCGCCTGGCCGACGAAACCCTGCAACGCATGGGCGACGTAGACATCCTGGTGAACAACGCCGGTGCGGCCTGGGGTGCACCCGCCGAGGACTACCCAGCAGAAGCCTGGGACAAGGTGATGAACCTCAACGTGCGCGGCTACTTTTTGCTCAGCCAGGCCATTGCCAAGAAAAGCATGATTGCGCGCCGCCGCGGCCGCATCATCAATGTGGCGTCCATTGCCGGGCTGGGCGGTAACCCCGAAGGCATGAACACCATCGCCTACAACACGTCCAAAGGTGCGGTCATCAACTTCACCCGCACGCTGGGCGCCGAATGGGGCAAGTACAACATCACCGTCAACGCCATTTGCCCGGGCTTTTTCCCCAGCAAAATGACAGCGGGCACGCTCAAGGCCCTGGGTGAAGACAAACTCGCCGCGCACGCGCCCCTCAAGCGCTTGGGCGACGACGAAGATCTCAAAGGACTGTGTCTACTGTACGCCTCTGATGCGGGCAAGCACATCACTGGCCAGTGGCTGGCGGTGGATGGTGGCGTGAGCGTTGTTACCGGCGGCTGAGCATGTGGGACAAAGCCGTGGGATTCGGCGTAGATATTCCCTTTGTCACCCTGCTGGGATTTGAGTTGACAGAATTTGATGGTGGCAAATCCACCATCGTCTTTGCACCTAAGCCTGAGCATTTGAATTCATTTCATGTGACCCATGGCGGCGCGCTGATGACACTGCTCGATGTCAGCATGGCTACTGCCGCACGCAGCGAGTCGCCCGAAATGGGTGTGGTCACTATCGAGATGAAGACCAGCTTCATGCAGCCCGCCACGTCCCTGCACGGGGCGCTGGTAGCCAAAGGAGAACTCATGCACCGCACTGCCACCATGGCCTTTACCCAGGCCACGGTGCTCGATGCCCGTGGACGCGCCTGCGCACATTCCACAGGCACCTTTAAATACGTCAAGCGCTTGGTCACAGGCAGCAAAACCGTCAACGATCTTCAGACCACTGGCTCCGTTATTTCTACCGACTAAACAAGGAAACCTTCATGACAACCAATCGCCAAATTCATCTCGACAACCGTCCCACCGCTGAGGCAGTTGCCAGCAACTTCAAACTGGTAACGGGCGAAACGCCCGCCCTGCAGGACGGTGAGGTACTGGTCAAACACCACTTCATGAGCCTGGACCCCTATATGCGCGGCCGCATGAACGATGCCAAGAGCTACGCCCAGCCCCAGCCCCTGGGTCAGGTGATGCAGGGTGGCACCGTAGGCGAGGTGGTGGAATCCCGCCACCCCAAGCTGGCTGTAGGCGATAAGGTGGTTGGTATGGGCGGCTGGCAGGAATACAGCGTGGTCGATGCCACCCAGCCCGGCGCCTTGCGCAAGGTGGACACCACCCATGTGCCCTTGAGTGCTTACCTGGGCGCCGTGGGCATGCCCGGCGTGACGGCCTGGTATGGTCTGGTGAAGATCATTGCGCCCAAAGAGGGCGAGACCATGGTGGTAAGCGCGGCGACTGGGGCTGTTGGAAGCGCCTTTGGCGCCCTGGCCAAGGCACGCGGTTGCCGCACGGTGGGCATTGCCGGTGGCCCCGACAAATGCAAATATGCGGTCGAAGAACTGGG
>CAJBMJ010000439.1 GCA_903954045.1 uncultured beta proteobacterium
AAAGCGTGGTTTGGGATGAGGCCGAGAACCGTATGCATGTTCAAAAGGCGCTAATGGAATACCTTCTGCTGGGGCGCCTGGAATAGAGGAAAGTCTGGCGTGAGCGCCTGCACCTCCTGTGGCGCTTGCTGCGCCTGTTTCCGGGTGGACTTTTCCGTGCACGAGCTCGACGAGATGGGAGGCAGTGTGCCATCGGGTCTGACTGTGGAAGTCAACGGTGGCACCTCACGCATGCGCGGCACCGACCATGTGCCCGTTCGTTGCGCAGCGCTCACGGGCAAAGTGGGAATGGCGGTAGGATGCGGCATATACGAATGGCGCCCCTCCCCTTGCCGCGAGTTTGCTGAAGGTAGCGACGCCTGTGAAAAAGCGCGCATGAAGCACAGCTTGCCAGCTCTGTAAAAGGAAGACACATGGATGATGATGATGAAAAAACACCGGTCTGGCTCACCATACTGAAACTGGTAGTCATCGCGTCGGTCCTGATAGGTGGTGTAGCCCTGGCACTGTGGTACGCGGGGGATTTGCAACAAAACGCCACTCCCGCCGCGGTGACTCGGCCAGGTGATTGGGGCATCGCCAACGACTCTCCCGTTCGCTCCAAACGCTGACGTCCGGCCTGCCTGATTTTTGCGGGTTGTTGGAAATTACCGACACCGCGCAAATTTGACCGGTGTTAACTTTGCCTCCTCACAAAAACGAGGAGCCCCATGATTTCCCTGTCTGATTGCCAGCAGCGCGACGCCGCCGATTCGCTGCGCCCCTTGCGCGATTTGTTTTCAATTCCCGCGGGAGTCATTTATCTTGATGGCAACTCCCTGGGGTTAATGCCAAAAAGTGCTGCAGCCCGTGCAGCGGAGGTTGTGACCCAGGAATGGGGGCAAGGCTTGATACGCTCCTGGAACTCTGCGGGCTGGTTCAGCCTGCCGCAGCGGCTAGGCAACCGCATCGCGCCTCTCATCGGCGCAGGACAAGACGAGGTGGTGGCTACAGACAGTACGTCCATCAACCTCTACAAGGTGCTGTCTGCAGCCCTGTCTATTGCAGCCCAGGACAGCCCAGGTCGCCGGGTCGTGGTCAGCGAGCGCAGCAATTTCCCAACCGATCTCTACATTGCAGAAGGTCTTTGCAGGGAACGCGGATGCACACTTCAGCTGGTGGAACCCGAAGACATCACCACCGCGCTCACCAGTGAAGTAGCCGTGCTGATGCTCACCCATGTGAATTACCGCACCGGCGCCATGCACGACATGACTGCCGTTACCGCCGCAGCGCATGCTGCTGGCGCGTTGATGATCTGGGACCTGGCACATAGCGCGGGAGCCGTGCCGGTCACGCTCAAGGACTCGGACGCCGATTTTTCGATCGGTTGCGGTTACAAATACCTCAACGGCGGTCCTGGAGCGCCGGCATTTGTCTGGGTTCACCCCCGGCATGCAGATCGCTTCTGGCAGCCGCTTTCAGGCTGGTGGGGGCACGCAGCTCCCTTTGCCTTCACACCCGACTACCAGCCCGCTGCGGGCATCACCCGCTACCTGTGCGGCACCCAACCCATCGTCAGTATGTCCTTGCTGGAGTGCGGGCTGGAGGGCTTTGAGGCAGCAGAAAAGTCAGGCGGCATGTCTGCGCTGCGCACCAAATCATTGGCGTTGACCGACCTCTTCATTCGACTGGTGGAAGAACGCTGCCAAGGCCATGGATTGGGTCTGGCCACGCCGCGCGAGCACTCTCAACGCGGCTCGCAGGTCTGCCTGACCCGGGAACACAGCGCAGAGGGCTCTGGCGCATTTGCCATCGTGCAGGC
>CAJBMJ010000440.1 GCA_903954045.1 uncultured beta proteobacterium
AAGGGCAAGAGCCCTGTTTACTTCAAATTTTACAACGAGCCCTTGGTCGAGGGGATCACTCCCAGCGAGCGGGGATCGAGCTCCAGCGCAGCGCGCAGCGCACGGGCAAAGGCCTTGAACACCGTTTCGGCCTGATGGTGGGCGTTGTCACCCTTGAGGTTGTCGATATGCACTGTCACCAAAGCGTGGTTCACAAAACCCTGGAAAAACTCGTGCACCAGCTGGGTATCCAAGTTGCCAATCATGGCGGCCTTGAAGGGGACATCCATCACCAAACCTGGCCGGCCTGAAAAATCAACTACAACGCGCGAGAGCGCTTCATCCAGCGGCACATAAGCGTGACCGTATCTGCGAATGCCTTTTTTATCACCCATGGCCTGGAAAAATGCCTGCCCCAGGGTGATGCCCACATCTTCCACCGTGTGGTGACCATCAATGTGCAAATCGCCATCGGACTCAATGTCCAGGTCAATCAAACCATGGCGGGCAATCTGGTCGAGCATATGGTCAAAAAAGCCAATGCCGGTGGACAACCGGGACAGGCCCGTGCCATCCAGATTAACTTTCACCCGCACACGCGTTTCAGCCGTGTTGCGGGTGATTTCCGCTGTACGGGGAGTATGGGTTTGGGGGACTTCGGTCAAAGCATAGTTCGTCATAGCGATTCTTTCAGAGCCTTCAGCAGTTTCTGGTTTTCCTCAGCGGTGCCCACGGTGAGGCGAAGGCAGTTGGTCAGCAGTGGGTGCATTTTAGAAACGTTCTTGATCAGGACGCCGCGCGACTTCAACCCATCGAACACGCTCTGAGCTCTCTCGCCCTCGCCTTCGATGCGAACCAAAATCATATTGGCATCGCTGTCCCATGCTTTCACGCCCGGCATGGCACGCAACGCTTCCAAAAGGATAGCACGCTGCGCCCGAATATCAAGCGCTTGGGCCGAAAACACCTCTAAATGCTCCAGCGCAAACAGGGCGCACTCGTAGTTCAGCACACTGATGTTGTAGGGCGGGCGCACCTTGTCCACTTGGGCAATCAAGGCGCTCTGGCCCAGCATATAGCCCAGACGCACACCCGCCAGACCAAACTTGCTCAGGGTGCGCATTAGCAAAACGTGGGCATTCTGCGCAGGATTGGCGCGAATCACGTCCAGGTAAGTGCGGCTGGAAAAGGGCTGGTAGGCCTCGTCAATCACCACGATGCTGCCTGCGGCGGCCCCGGCGGCCACCACCTGGGACATGTCGGCCTCATCCCACAGGTTGGCCGTAGGATTATTGGGGTAGGCCAGGTAAATGATGGCCGGTTGGCGCAACGCAATGGCCTCCACCATGGCAGGCACATCCAGAGCGAAATCGGCGGTTAGCGGCACACCTACGAAGTCCAGCCCCTGCAACTGTGCGCTCATCGCATACATCACAAAACCGGGAACCGGTGCCAGGATCACCGGTTTTGGTGTCCCCAACTGTGCGGGCACGTCGCAAGCCATGGCCAGCAAGGAGATGAGTTCGTCCGAGCCGTTGCCCAGCATGATGTCAAAACCCTGGGGAATATCAGCCTGCTCCGCCAACGACCTGCGCAAATCATTGACGCGGCCATCCGGATAGCGGTTGAACGGCAGAGCGCCGAGCCGCTTGCCCAGCGCCTCCTGCAATTCGGGCGGCAGACGATGCGGGTTTTCCATGGCATCGAGCTTGACCATGCCTCTGGAATCCTGGATGGCGTAAGCGTGCATGGACTGCACGTCCTGACGGATACGGCGTGCAACCAGCGCTTCAACAGTGGTGTTTGTGGTGGGGTTCATGGTGATTGTGGGAAAAATCAGTCGGCCAAGGCAAATTCTGCGGGCGAGGTCACAAGCGGGTTGAGGATGGTGACGCCGTCGATTTGCTGGAGGTGCGTCAGGTCCATTGACAACACATGGGTAGCACCGCTTTGCGCTGCAGCGGCCACGATCAGTGCATCCCAATACGGCAGACCAAATCGGGCCTCAACGCCCCAGGCAGTTTCCACCGTCTGGTGGTCAATCTGCCAGGGCTGCCACAGTTGGTAGCGTCGCAACTTGGCGCGCGCATCGCCTTGTGGCATACCAAAGTGCTGGGTGGCAGCCACGTAATAGGCATTGAGCACCTGGGTGCTCAC
>CAJBMJ010000441.1 GCA_903954045.1 uncultured beta proteobacterium
AAGAGTGGTTTGTGGATTATCCGATTTCGCTGCCCTGCGTCGTGGGGACGCCGAAAGCGACGCCAGGTCGTCCTTTTCACCAAGGACAATGACTCCGGTCACCTCAGCGGGGATCGAAGGGATTGCATGCCGCGATGTTTGCGGGAGGCCAATCAGGCAGACGCGTCAAGCGGGGGGCACGCACATAGCAGCGAATTGAATCGCGCAATCAGGGGGGAGTGGTTGTCACTGCGCCAGACAAGGCTCACCGGCACACGTAAAGCCAGGTCTGGCACCACCAGGAGTCGTACACCCGGTGGCAAATGGTAAACAGCACTGCCTGGCACCACCGCACTGCCCAAACCTGCAGCCACCAGCCCTAGTACGGTGTAAAGGGTGGTGCCTTCCTGGACGATGTTTGGCATAAAGTTCAGTTGGTGCAGGTGGTGTATGAGTCGGTCAAAAAGCGGCGGCGAACGCTCCCGGCTGAACATCACGAAATCTGCATCCCCCAGGTCGGCCATGCGTTGCGGCACTGAGCTAACCCACGGCGAGTCCTCATGCACGGCCAGCCGGTATTCATCCACCAGCCACGGAACGGTAGTCAGTGAATCGTCCACGCTGGTCGCGGGCACGTGCGCAATGGCGAGATCGAGCTGGCCGTCTCGCACGCGTTGGGTCACGATACCCGAGAGCATGGCTTCCAGAGTGAACGTTACCCCAGGACTCTGCTGGTGGTAGTCACGCAAGGCCTTCAGTACAGCTGGATGCCAGGCATAGGCCTCAGAAAAGCCCAGCCGCAGTTCCCCCAAATCGCCGCGACCTACTCGGGCGGCGCGCAAGGCCGCGCTGTCCCCATCGTCCAGCAACTTTCTAGCGCTCTGGTAATACACTCGGCCAGCGGCCGTGAGACCCATGCCACGCGAGGTGCGCTCCAGCAAGGTGACGCCCACCTCTTCTTCCAACAACTTCATCTGCCGTGATAGCGCAGGTTGAGCGACATGCAGTACCTGCGCAGCCCGCCCCAGGCTGCCCGAGTCCACCACTGTGACAAAGTAATAAAGCCTGCGACTGTCAAAAGTCATATAAAAAAGTGAATGCCAAGTACCAAATATTGTATTTGTGTGAACGCAATTGCCTTGGTACATTGAATTCCATGCCACCGTCACCAAAAAACACCGCCCACATAGAGCACCTCAATTCGCCAGACTTTGCGCGGCTGGGTCTGCCATTTTCGGAAATCGTGCGGGTCGGTGACCTGCTATACCTCTCGGGCCAGATTGGCACCTTGCCCGGCACCTTGACGCCTGCGCCCGGCGGCATTCAGGGTGAGGCCCGCCAGGCCCTGGAAAACATCCGCAATTCGCTGCAATCGCATGGTTATTCGATGGCGCACATTGTCAAATGCACGGTCATGCTGGCTGACATGAACGACTGGGCCGCTTTCAACTCGGTGTACACGCAGTTCTTCACCCCGCCTTACCCGGCACGCAACGCTTTTGCGGCCAGCGGACTTGCACTGGGCGCCCGCCTGGAAATTGACGCTATCGCAACCGTCCTACTCTGAACACATCACAACAAGGAGACACTCACCATGCTACGCCGCGCACTTATCCTCACCACCCTGGCCCTGGCCGCCACCGCCATCACTGGCCAGGCTGCGGCGCAAACCGCCGCATCAAGCCGTCCCATCACTATCTATGTGCCCTACCCAGCAGGCGGCATCTCGGACGCGCAGTCGCGCACCATTGCCCCCCATTTGTCCAAGGCCATGGGCGTGCCCGTGGTGGTCGAAAACCTCACCGGCGCCAGCGGCTCCATCGCGGCCACCAAAATGTTGTCCAACCCGCCCGATGGCCACAGTCTGATGGTGGTGTCGCCCAGTGAAACCATCCTGCCGCCACTGACCATTGCCGGGCTCAAATACCAGTCTGAAGATTTCCGCCTGCTGGCCAACGGCATTGCTGCCCCCACGGCCCTGCTGGCCCGAGCCAATCTGGAAGCCAGTAACGTCACCGAACTGCTGGCCCTGAGCCAGAAGAAAGAACTGACTTTCGGTAGCATTGGCCTGGGCACCATGCCACAACTTACCGCCGAAGATTTCCGTCAGCGCACCGGTGCCAAACTGCTGCACGTGCCTTACCGTGGCGGTGCGCCCCTGCTGCAGGACATGATGGGCGGCCAGATTGATATGGCCTTCATGCCGTTTGCCGGTCCCATTCTGGGCATGGTTGCGGCGGGCAAGCTTAAAGTCATTGGCCTGGCCAGCCCCACGCGCCTTGCGGCCTACCCTCAGTCGCCTTACCTGAACGACTATGCGCCATTGAAGGATTTCAACTACCCGGTATGGAGCACCTTTGCCGTATCCAAAGCGGTGCCAGACGACATTGCACTGCCGCTGAACAAGGCGCTCAATGACATCATGCAAATGCCCGAAGTGCAGGCATGGGTCAAGTCCGCAGGTTCGTTCGTGCCCGAGTCGTTCACACTCAAAGCCGCCGCTGATTTTTATGACGGTGAGGTCCGCAAGATCCGTGGCCTGGCCAAACTCGTCAATCTGCAAGCGCAATGAATCGCATCAGCGCAATCAGTCCGTTTTCAGAAAGCTACGCAGAGGCACGCGCGAGGTTCATCGACACCGCACGCCACGCAGGGCTGGCATTGACCAGCCATGTCCACCCGGATTTGGGGCACATGGGTGAAACGCTGGCCATGGACGTCGCGCGCTTGGGCAGACCCGATGCGCTGCGGTTGCTGATCGTCAGCAGCGCTTGCCACGGCGTGGAGGGGTACTGCGGCTCCGGCATTCAAATCGCTGCCATGCAGAGTGCGCAGTGGCTTGGTGAGGCGGCAGAAGCAGGCGTTGCCGTTGTCTTCATCCACGCCATCAACCCCTATGGGTTTTCGCACACTCGGCGCGTTACCCACGAGAACGTGGACCTGAACCGCAACTTCCAGAACTTCGCGGCGCCGCTGCCCGACAGCAGCGCTTACGAAGAAGTGCATCCGCTGCTGCTGCCTGCACACTGGCCACCCGACGCCACCTGCGAAGCCGCCCTGCAGGATTTCATCGAAACGCGCGGGATAAAGGCCTTGCAGGCGGCAGTCACAGGTGGGCAATACACCGTGCCCGACGGCCTGTTTTTTGGAGGAAACGCGCCCACCTGGAGCAACACCACCGTGCGTACCGTGCTGCGTCAGCATGGTAGCCAGGCCGCTCATCTTGCCTGGATCGACCTGCACACCGGCCTGGGCCCCTGTGGTCACGGTGAGCGCGGCTACGCCGGCAAAGCCCATGACACCGCCACCCGCGAGCGGGCCAACAGGTGGTGGGGAGGAAATGGCGCCACGCCGTTAATGGTTCTGGACGATGGCTCATCCGTATCCGCGCCGCTGACCGGGTTGATGTGGGGTGCCGTGTATGACGAATGCCCGCAAGCACAAGTTACCTCCATGGCCATCGAATTTGGTACCCAGCCCCTGCTGCAGGTGCTGCAGGCCCTGCGCGCCGAGCAATGGCTGCAAATGCACCCTAATGCACCTGCCGACCAAGCAGCGCGTATCAAACGGGATTTGCGCGACGCGTTCTACGTCGATACCGACGATTGGAAACAAAAAATTCTGACGCAAGCTTTGCAAGCGATGACACAAGCGGTCGTTGGGCTGGAGGGAAGTAGGTGACGCTCGCCGTTCGATGGGCTCGGCCCTCGGCTGTCTAGATTTGGCGCAGAACCATCAATGTTCTTCTGCGGGTGTATTGGGCATGGCGCGCGAGCGAAGTATGGTCGCCAGTATGCCGCTGGCCACGATGACGGCAATGCCCATCCAGCCCAGCAGCGGAATTTGATCGCCAAACAAAACCAGGCTGTAGATGGACGCAAACACAATGCCGGAGTACTGCATGCTCGCCACCACAAGTGTTGAGCCCTTGCGGTACGCCCGCGTCATACACCACTGTCCGGCCGAGGCCAAAACACCAATCGGGATGACCCACGCCGCATCTTGCCAGCGCACTTGGCTCCAGGGTGTGGATTCGGTCAACAAAACACCGACCAGGCCGAGCAGGGTGGAGCCGACTGAAAAATAAAACACGGTTCGCTCATCGGGTTCACCTACCCGCCCCAACGCGGTGACCTGCATGTAGGCCAACGCCGCGCCAATGCCTGAGAGCAGACCAACTACACCTGCAAATAACTGGTTTTGGTCCAGGGTGGGGCGCAGTGTCATCACCACTCCGGCAAAGCCCAGCATCACGGTAAACAGCAGGGGCCCCTGTTTGTCTGCCGCACCATACAGCAGCGCGCCGCCCACAATGAAGGCCGCCACCCAGACGCCGCTCATGTAGTTCAGTGTCATCGCCGTGGCCAATGGCAAATGGGAGATGGCGTAAAACCACGATGCCAGCGACACCACGCCGATGGCGCTGCGCGTGACGTGCATCATGGGCACAGGCGTGCGCAGTGGCGTGCCCCGCGCGTGCATCACCATCGCCATAACCGCAACGCTGACCAGCCCTCGGAAAAAAACCAGTTCAGGGGTGCTGAAGCTGTTGGACGCGTACTTGATTCCCACCGCCATCGTGGCGAAGAAGAAGGAAGCCAGCACCATCCATAGGGCTTGCACTAAATGGCACCTGCCATTTGCTTGCGATACCACTGGTGGAAGTGCTGCATGCCGTCTTCCATGGGGCTCTGGTAGGGGCCAACCTCGTTGTCACCGCGCTCCAGCAGGGCAGCGCGGCCCGCATCCATGCGCTCTCCAATTTCGTCGTCTTCGATGCAAGTTTCCATGTAGGCCGCTTGTTGCGCCTCAACAAACTCGCGCTCGAACGCCACAATTTCTTCCGGGTAGTAGAACTCCACCATGTTCATGGTCTTGTTCACGCCCATGGGGTGCAGAGTGGATACCGTCAGCACATGCGGATACCACTCCACCATGATGTGGGGGTAGTAGGTAAGCCAGATCGCACCTTGCTTGGGGGCTTCGCCTCCCCGGTAATTGAGCAGCGCCTTGTGCCAGCGCTCATAGACAGGTGAGCCTCCCGCCGTTTGGGCCTTGCTTAAACCCTTGGCTACACCCACGGTCTGCACCGAGTGGTGTTCTCCAAACTCCCAGCGCAGGTCATCACAGGTCACAAACTGGCCCAATCCCGGGTGGAAGGGACCTACGTGGTAGTCCTCCAGGTAGACCTCAATAAAGGTTTTCCAGTTGTAGTTGCACTCGTGCATTTCTACCTTGTCGAGCACGTATCCTTCAAAGCTCAGGTCCGAGCGGGGCCCAAGTTGGGCCAGTTGCTGGGCAACATCCATTCCGTTGGACTCGAACAGCAGACCGTTCCATTCCTGAAGCGGGTAGTTGTTCAGGTTCAGGCAGGGGTCGTGTGCAAAGTGAGGAGCGCCGATGAGCGTGCCAACCTGAGGTGCATTGGCCGTGGTGTGCGCTCCGCTGTAAGTCCAGCGGTGCAAGGGACAAATGATGTTGCCCCCCGATTGGTTCTGCGTCAGCGAGCCCCGACCCTTGAGCATGATGGCCTGGCGATGGCGGCAGACGTTGGACACCAGCTCCACCCCTTTGGCATTGCGCACCAGTGCGCGGCCTTCTTTTTCCTGGGGCAGGGCGTAATAGTCACCCACATTCGGGACGCTCAGGGCGTGTCCAACATAGCGCGGGCCGTTCTGGAAAATGCTTTGCATTTCCCGCTCATAAAGCGCGGCATCAAAGTAACTTGAAACGGGAAGTTGGGTGGTACTGCCTAGCGCTGGCGCGTTTGTTTTGCACAGATGTTGCACAACTCGGTCT